>CAYSHS010000477.1:0-2655 GCA_964430845.1 uncultured Pirellulales bacterium
TAAGTTTAAGGATTTATGGAAAAATATATAAGTTATGAGCAATCGGGTGTAAGCATTGACGCCAACGAGAAAATGATTGAGCAGATATGGTCGTCAGTAGCCGGAACATACGGTCCGCGAGTTATCGAATCAAAAGGCGGCTTTGCCGGAATGTTTCGACTGGATTACGACGAGAAACTTTTTAAGAAAAATTACAAAAATCCGGTTCTCGTCGCAGGCACTGACGGCGTAGGCAGCAAGGTACAATTAGCCGCCATGATAAAAAAATACGATACAGTAGGAATCGACCTGGTTGCGATGAGTATCAACGACATGCTTGTTGTCGGAGCCGAACCTTTGTTCTTCCTGGATTATATCGCTATTCATAAACTGGAACCACAAAACATCGCGGAGCTTGTAAAAGGCGTTGCGGCAGGATGCAAACAAGCCGACTGTGCGCTAATAGGAGGAGAAACCGCCGAAATGCCGGATACGTACGCTGAAGGTGACTTCGATTTGGCGGGGTTTGCGGTCGGTATAGTAGAAAGAGATAAAGTAATCTCAGGTAACGATGTCAGGGTCGGTGATGTCATTCTCGGTCTTGCATCAAGCGGTCTTCACAGCAACGGCTATTCGCTTGTGAGAAATATTTGCCTCAAGAAACTGACACTTAAAATGACAGATACAATCGATGAGCTTGACGGTGCCATGCTCGGTGACGTGCTCCTGGAGCCGACACGAATTTATGCAAGACCCGTCGTAAAACTGCTCAGCAGGTATAAAGTCAAACGCGTCGTGCATGGAATGGCTCATATAACCGGCGGCGGAATTATAGAAAATCTTCCGAGAGTCTTTCCGCAAAAATGCAACGCCGTGATAAAAATGAATAGCTGGCCGAAGCATAAGATTTTTACTTTCCTGCAAAAAAATGGCCCCGTCGAGGAGAATGAGATGTACAGGGTTTTTAATATGGGAATAGGATTTATTATGATTGTAGCTGAAGACTTCGCTGACTCGATTACGGGGAAGCTGGAAAAATACGGCGAGAAAGTCTACAAAATCGGCAGAATAACAACAGGCACAGGAAAAGTTATACTCAAATAAAACACATTTGTATTTAAACAGGAAAAACTGCTCTGGTTTCAAAAAGACACACATAAATATTACCTCAATACATACGATGCAGGGACAAGGACGTCTAAATATTTCGTGGAAATTTATAGCGGCTGTAATAATTTACATCACATTCGCCGTGTATTTGTTCGAGCCGAACCTGCGGGGTTTAAGCAGATGGAAATATCTCTGGATAGCAAATGTCTGCGTTGCTTCAACAGGCTGTTATATTCTAAGTCGAAGGTGGGTAGCTGAATTCGCAGGCTCTTTTTTTGCAGGAGCGATTTACGGTTTCGGGCCATATATGCTCAGCCTGCCAAACTTTCACCCAACAGCAGGATTTTTAGTAGCTTCGATACCATGGCTCTTTTGCCCTGCCGCATATTGTTTCAAAGGCAGAAGGAGATGGTTGAGTATTTTATTTTCGACTTTGCCTTTTATTGCGATAATTTTATTTTTTCAGGCAACGACTGTACTTAGATTATTTGTAGCTTCGACTCAGTCAAAACTAAACCTGAATGAGCTGTATAGTCTATTCGCACCGATAGTAGCGGCTAAACGAGCAACAATAGGAACAAATTTGACTGGATTTTATCACGTCCCTCTTGCGGGACTTATTATGGGTTCAGCAATGCTCGTTTCAGCACGCAGGTACGGCATAATGGCAATTATATTTTCGAGCATAATTTTAGTCTTTTTTGATTCAATCAATTCTCGCCTTGAAATTAGTCCTGTTATCTGGCTCAGTATTACGACACTTTGCTTTTCGATAATAACCGGCGCAGGCTTCCAGGGACTTGCATCCGCTGGTTTTGCCGACAGGAAATGGATACTCGCAAGCGCGATTACACTCGGCGTGCTGGCCATAGTAACATTGCTGCTTGCCGCGAAATGCTTCCAGGTATTTTTATCGCTCGGCGATGGTTATGCCAGGCTCTTTGTAGAAGCAGCGAAAATGTATTTGCTCGGCGCTATTGTCCTGGCAATCTGCTTTTTTATGACATGCGGAAAATTGCGAATGCACCCGCTTCGCGAGACTTTAATAAGCATCGCTTTCGCTCTTGATATTTTTATCGGAGCCGAATTTATTATCGGAAAGTTTTTTTAGTACTTTGTAATAATCGAATTTTCGATGGTTATGCAGCACGGGCAAGATACCCATGCTACTTGTTCAGGAGAACTTTTCCCGCTCGATTTGACCGAGAATAAATCGTCCGTCATTGCGCATAAATTCGATAATCGAGTCGAGCTGCTGATCGATAAAGCGCCCTTCATTACTCACGATGGAAATCCCGAGGACTGCTCTTGCCCTGTTGTCCTGCCGGTCAACTTCGGATATTGAAATATTGAACCTGCTCTTGAGCCTGCCTATCAGGCTTTTTACGACACTTCTCTTGCCCTTGAGCGAAGTGATACCAGGCAATGAAATATAAGCTGTCATCACGCCAATTATCATTTGAATCATCCCCTATAATTTCCAAGAAACAGGCATAAAAAAACTAATCTCCAAATCCTAAATTCCAAACAATTTCAAACTACCGAAAATCAACTGTTTTAAACATT
>CAYSHS010000478.1:0-2649 GCA_964430845.1 uncultured Pirellulales bacterium
TGGTGCCGGGATTGATTCAAAAATCGCCGCGTGTAACAGGCACTACGGTTTATCAAAGTGCTTTCAGCCGGGATATGTCTCTCTCGGCAATTGAGAAAGACAGCGGCAGAATTATCTGGACTGTCCCGGGGGGAATTGAGCTGCTTGCTGAATCAAGATCAAGAGCATATATAATCACCGAGGACGGCACTTTGGTTGTGATGAATAATGTTTCAGCACGAAAAGAATATTCGGTAAATTTCGCTGAAGTATCGAAGCAGGCTTATAATACCCTGGACTCAAAAATATATATAGGTGACAAAGCGGGAAGAATAGCCTGCCTGGAGCCATTGAATTAGAATCGAGTGAGAGTGATTTATTTTTGCAGAACTCATATTTCAACCAACGGTAAGGAGAAAGGATTCAAATGGATGTTAAGATTAAAACCGCATTGATTAGTGTTTCCGATAAAGCAGGCATTCTTGATTTTGCCAAAAAGCTCGGTAGCATGGGTGTGAAAATTATCAGCACGGGAGGAACGGCAAAGGAGCTCTTGAAAGCCGGGCTGGATGTGATCAACATCGAATCTGTTACAGGTTTCCCCGAAATGATGAATGGGAGAGTAAAAACCCTTCATCCAAAGATTCACGGCGCCCTGCTGGGTTTGCGCGATAACGGAATACATGCCCAGCAGATGAAAGAGCATAATATTGAGCCGATAGATTTAGTCTGTGTAAATCTGTATCCATTTGAGCAGACGATTGCGAAACCTGACTGCACACTTGCCGAAGCGATTGAAAACATCGATATTGGCGGGCCAAGTATGCTTCGCTCAGCAGCCAAAAATAATAAATTTGTTACAGTTGTTACTGATCCGGCGCAATATGATGCAATAATAGAGGAAATGCAGACAAATGGCGGCTCGATAAGCGAGCAAACCCGAAGCGATTTCGCACGAATTGCATTTGGCCTTACTGCATCGTACGATGCCGCTATATCGAAATATCTCAACACGCAGGCAGGAATAGAATATCCAGAGAGAGTCTCGATAGCAGTTAAAAAGTACTCCTCTCTTCGTTATGGTGAAAATCCGCATCAGACAGCCTCGTTTTATAAACTGTCTCAAACAGGGGAAACTTCCGTCACTAGCGGTAAGCTATTGGAAGGCGGCACAGAAATCAGCTTTAATAATTTGCTCGATACTAATGCAGCTTTCGAGCTTGTAAAGGAATTTACCGAGCCGGCGGCGGTTGTTGTCAAACACCTTAATCCGTGCGGCTGTGCCATTGACGAAGATATTTGCGTTGCATATCAAAAAGCGTATGAAGGTGACGTCGTCAGCGCGTTCGGCGGTATCATCGCGTTGAACAGAAAGGTAACTATAGAGCTTGCCCAGACTATTATGGAATCGTACAGCAGGTTCGGAAAGGCGCTTGGAGCAAGCGGATTTTTCGCAGAAGTCATTATCGCTCCTGAATTTGATAAGGATGCTCTCGAAATTATCAGAACCCTTAAATCATGGGGAAGCAGGGTAAGGATTATTGAAACAGGTTCTATTGACCGTTCTAAAATAGATTCGAGCGAATTTGATGTACGCTGCATAATTGGCGGCCTGCTTCTGCAGAAACGCGACCTTGTTGGCTGGGAGCCGCACCAGCTTACATACCCGACCAAAAAAAGACCGACAAAAATGCAGCTTGAAGATTTAAGAGTTGCCTGGCTCGCCGCAAAACATACCAAGAGCAATACGATTGTACTGGTTAAAGGCAAAAAAGTAATCGGCATTGGCGCAGGCCAGATGAACCGTGTCGAATCAGGCTTAATAGCTTTCAAAAACGCCGGCGACCAGTCAAAAGGAAGTGTCATGGCCTCTGATGCTTTTTTCCCATTCCCGGACAATGTCGAAAATGCAGCAAAAGCAGGCGTAGCCGCGATTGTCCAGCCGGGAGGTTCCAAGAAAGACGATGAAGTAATTGCCTGTGCCGACCAGCACGGAATCGCAATGGTCTTCACCGGAAAGCGACATTTCAAGCATTAAGAAAACAAGATCATAAGAGCATAAGGGCATAAGATTCTAATAATCCTGCACTTATGCTCTTATGACTTATGCACCTTTATTCTCAATCTAACCCAATCGCAATAACCTGTGGCGGCTGCATATTTGCTTTGATTTCTTTCAGTTCGTTCAGACGTTTTTCAGCGTCTTCAAATGCCTTTCTTGCCTGACGATACTTTTGTACTTTAGGATCAGTAGTCGAAGCGGCCTTTATTTGGCTTTCAATTTCGCCAAGCTGTTTCTCAATGACCTGAAATTCCGCTTTTTTCATTGCAAGGTCCAAAAGTATACTGGAAAGTTGTTGATTATATTTTGCCAACTGCTCACCACCAGCTTCTTTGCCGAGCTCTTCACGTCTTTTAGCAAGTTGAATTTTAGTTTGAATAAGCCTTTCTTCTGCGGGTGTAAGTTCACTTTGTGGTGTTCGCCCAATTTCAACTTCCCGCTTCAGAGTCTCAAGTTGTTTGGTTTGATTTCCGATTAATTGTTCCAATTCGGCTGTGATAGAATCATCTTTAACCTTCAATTCAGTCTGGTTGCTTGTTTTCACAATAAGTTCTTCAATCACAGTTTGACTTGGTTTTAATCGTGCTATATCCTTTTCTAATAAACGT
>CAYSHS010000479.1:0-2646 GCA_964430845.1 uncultured Pirellulales bacterium
TTCGATCAACAGGCTGGTGACCCCCCTGGCGCCCAGAACCTGCATCAGCACCTCCAGATCGATGCGGCCATCCGCGAGGCGCGTCTCCAGGATCAGCGCCCCCTGATCCGCCAAACACTTTTTATTTTCCGGAGCCGCTCCCGGCCCGACTATCCGGTCGATGAGCAGCCTGGTGTAATGCTGTGTCCAGTGTTGGCAGGATGGATTTTGTGGCTTCAAGCTGGGCTTTTGCCTGTTGAAGCACTAACTCGTTCACCAATCCGGCATCGAACCTCTGCTGAACAATTTCAATAGTGTTCTGCTGGATTTTTATATTTCTTTTTGTGACTTCAATCTGCTTTTGTAACTGCCTCAAAAGAATATATTCTTTTGCCACCCCGGCTGACATAGCAACTATTACTGCGCACCTGTTTTCCTGCGCAGCTTCTATTCCCACATTCGCCGCCTCTATATTCCTTGCATTTTTACCGAACAAATCCAGCTCCCACCTTGCACCAAATGCTCCTGTGAAATCGTTCTCTATTTGATTTGGCAGGAACTGGCCAAAAAGCGAGTTAAGACTATAACTTTCACGCATCGCGGAACCCTGAACATTAACCTGAGGCTTATCAGTTCCCGAGATAATACCTCGAATTGCCTGTGCCTGGAGGATTCTGTCGCCGGCTGCTTTTATATCCAGGTTGCCCTCCAAAACTTCGGCAATAATGGAATTCAGCACGGGATCGTCCATATTTGTCCACCATTTCGATAAATCTCCCGAAACACCCGTTTCCACATTCGGTGAATTACTGTCAAATTTCTCCGGCACTTTTATTTCAGGCTTTTTATAATCAGGGCCGACTCTGCATCCGGTAATTATTAATAAAGCAGCTATTATCGAGCTTTTATAGAAATTGAAAAATGTTTTCTTTGGAAACACAAAATATTTTTTATACATAATGCTGTAACCTTAAATAATAAAGACTATGCTTCGTTGCTATCTCGCAGAAAAAATATCAGCGGCATTATCAATATGAACATAACACCAAGTATCCAGAACGCATCGATATAAGACAATGTCATCGCCTGCTGCTGCAAAATACGATAGACTATCGCCTTGCTGTGTATCGCCGCGGTATATGCACTTTCACTTCGGCTTATCAGGCCGGCTTTTATCGTTTCAAGCATTTTTGCAAACACCGGGTTATATTCGCTCGTATGGCTTGACAGCACGTTCTGATGAAACTGCATGCGCCTGGCGAGAAGAGTTGTTACAAAGGAAATGCCGAAGCTGGCGCCCAGGTTCCGCGATAAGTTGATTAATCCTGCGGCCTGGTCAAAAAACTTCCTTGGCAAACGAGCATAAGCTACTGCATTAATTGGTACGAATAAGAATGCCAGGCTGCCGGAAATTATCATTCTGGACCATACGGCATGTCTAAAACTGAGATTGAGGTCGAAGCGTGACATCTCGAAAAGACCAAAGGCTCCAATCCCCAGCCCGATACATATAAGCCACCTTGCGTGCATTTTTCCTGTCAAAAAACCTACTACCGGCATCATAACGAGGGTAACCAGTCCACCGGGTGACATCACGAGTCCGGAATTGAATGAATTATAACCCATCAGGGTTTGAAGAAACAAAGGGAGCAGGACAGTACTGCCGTACAGGCCGAATCCTATTACAAATAAAATACCTGTAGCCATCGCAAAATCACGGTTCCTGAACAGGTGAAGATTTATTATAGGGTCCTTTCTTTTTAGCTCCCATATTAATGCAAAAGTCAGCGATGTAACAAAAACCACCGTGAGAATAACGATAAAATTGGAAGCGAACCAGTCTTCTTTTTGTCCTTTATCGAGAACTAATTGCAGTGCTCCGAGTCCGAGACTAAGGAAACTCAATCCTATCAGGTCGAGATGTACACCCTTAAACGAAGTCTTTCGTATAAGGTGCGGCGGATCATAAAGTACGATTACATTGAGTATAATTGCCAATATTCCCGTAGGTACATTAATGAAGAATATCCATCGCCAGTTATAGCTGTCTGTAATCCAGCCGCCGAGTGTAGGGCCGATTATTGGCGCAACGACTACTCCCATTCCGTAGACAGCCATAGCCATGCCTCGTTTTTCACGGGGGAAACTTTCAACAAGTATCGATTGCGAAAGAGGCTGCATCGCGCCGCCGCTAAAGCCCTGAAGCACCCTGAATATAATCAGGCTTGGAAGATTTGGAGCAATACCGCAAAGAAAGCTGGTAAACGTGAACAGACCGACACAGGTGATATATAGCCGCTTTCTGCCGAACATTTTAGAGAGCCATCCGGAAAGAGGCAGTACAATCCCGTTGGCCACAAGGAATGAAGTAAGGACCCATGTGCCTTCATCTACCGTCGCAGAAAGATTCCCGGCAATATGCGGCAGAGCAACATTTGCTATGCTCGTGTCGAGCACTAACATAAAAGTCGCCAGCATCACAGTAAAAGCGACGAACCATGGATTGTAAACATGGTGTGCCGGTGCGTTTATCAGGCCGTTATTATCTAATGGCGCATCATTAGTCATTTATTGCAGTCTCCGCAATCGCCTCCTGCCTGACACCGCCCAAATATTCTAAAATCTGAAGCCATGAAGATTGTTCTGTTGTTTTACCTGCTGTGTAAA
>CAYSHS010000480.1:0-2639 GCA_964430845.1 uncultured Pirellulales bacterium
AAGGATTTAAGAATAAGGAAGGCGAGCCGTTACCATTTATAATTCAGAAATCAGATGGAGCATATTTGTATGCTACGACAGATTTGGCGGCTATTCGGTATCGAGTGAATGAATTAAAAGCCGATGAGATAATATATGTCACTGATTCAAGGCAGAAATTGCATTTCGAGATGCTATTCGCAGTAGCACGAATGGCAGGCTGGGTAAACGACAATATCAAACTGGACCATGTAATGTTCGGAAGTGTGTTAGGCGAGAACGGCCAGCCGCTAAAGACTCGTTCCGGTGAAAATGTTAAACTGAAAGAATTGCTCGATGAAGCAATCGAGCGGGCCAAAGCTGTCGTCGAGCAGAAGAATCCTGAACTTTCGCAAAATGAGAAAGAAAAAATCGCCCAGGCCGTGGGAATCGGCGCAGTAAAGTATGCCGATTATTCCAACAATCGCACGAGTGATTATGTTTTCAGCTTCGACAAGATGCTCGCTATGGAAGGAAACACCGCTCCCTATATGCAATATGCCTATGCACGCATAAAATCGATTGAGCGCAAAGCACAGAGCAAGGACGTAAATATAGAAACTGAGCTAAAGGGAATCGACGTATTAAATTTAAACGACCCATCTGAGCTTGACCTTGCGAAACATCTTATGCGCTATGGCGAAGCGATTCAATCGGCGGCTGGGGATTTCAGGCCGAATTACCTGACATCGTACCTTTACGAACTTGCACAGAAATTCAGCTTGTTTTATAATAATTGTCCTGTGCTCAAGGCGGAACCAGACCAAAGGCCGACAAGATTATTGTTATGCGATTTGACTGCAAGAACAATCAAACACGGCCTAACAGAATTACTGGGTATCGACGTAGTCGAACAAATGTAAGGGGAAGAAATGAAAATCATACAGGATAGTTTTAATATCAGCACTCGCAGCCGCAATCAGATGATTGATATTACAAGTCAGATTCAATCATGTGTTAGTGATGCAGGAATTTCCGATGGTGATGTTGTAGTGTATTGTCCTCATACGACAGCGGCTATTACAATAAATGAAAACGCCGACCCATCTGTGCAGCATGATATACTTTTGACTCTTGAAGACTTGCTACCGCAGCACCGCTCAGGATACAGGCATTCTGAAGGCAATTCTGATTCCCATTGTAAAAGTTCTCTTGTCGGATGCAGCGAACAGGTATTAATCAAGAGAGGGCGTTTAGTGCTCGGAACATGGCAATCTGTATTTTTCTGCGAATTTGACGGACCCAGAAGCAGGAATGTAATTATTCAGGTTCGCGGTCAGTAAGTGCTAATTTAAATAGTGTTTTACTACATCAATTCTTATGGCTCAATCTACTTCAGAACGCAAAAATAAAAGCAGAATCAGTTCCAGCGTGATTCTATTGAGTATTGTCAGCCTGCTCAACGATTTCAGCAGTGAGATGATAATGCCGATTCTGCCGATGTTTCTTGAGTTGCTTGGCGGCGGTGGTAAGGTAATCGGCTTAGTAGGCGGATTGCGTGACAGTGTTTCAAGCATTTTAAAAGTTTTTAGCGGCTACTGGTCAGACAGGACAGGCAAGCGGAAGATTTTCGTTTATGCAGGTTATCTTACATCGACAATTTTCAAGTTATTGCTTGCGATTTCACGTACCTGGCCGCTCGCGCTCGTGTTTTCATCCATGGAGAGAGTGGGAAAAGGTCTCAGGACAGCACCGCGAGACGCGATAATTGCCGAGTCAATGACCGACCGGCGAGGCAAGGGTTTTGGCATACACAGGGCTTTTGATACAACCGGTGCCGTACTCGGGGCGATCGGGGCGCTTTGTTTGTACTGGTTTCTTAATTTAAACTTCAGGACAATCATAATAATAGCAGGGGGGCTTGGTTTTTTTTCGCTGATTCCGTTGTATTTTGTAAAGGAAAGCAGGTTCAGGCCGCAAAATGTTACTTTGAAAATGGGCATCAAAGGTCTGTCCGGGCCATTGAGAGTTTTCATTGTAATTTCAAGTGTTTTCGCTCTTGGCAATTTCAGCTATATGTTTTTTATATTAAAGGCTCAGCAGCATTTCTCAGGCAGATTTTCGGTTATAGCTCCTATTCTTTTATATATTTTGTTTAATATTTCTTACAGTACTTTAGCAATACCTCTCGGCTCTATTTCAGACAAAATCGGCAGGGGAAAGGTCATTATTTTTGGTTACCTTACGTTTTCTGTTACTACAATTGGCTTTGCTTTTTTGAATTCCATATCAGGTTTTATTGTTCTGTTTATCTTTTATGGTCTGATGTACGCAGCAGTCGATGGAAACCAGCGTGCCTTTGTCGCTGACTTGTCGAGTGAAAATCTAAAAGCTACAGCTTTGGGAACGTTTCACACTATGACTGGTTTGATGGCTCTGCCATCAGGTCTAATTGCAGGGTTTCTTTGGGATTATGTGGGACCAGGCGCAACTTTTCTTTACGGGAGTTCTTTAAGTTTTTTATCAATTCTGCTTTTTATAGTTTTCAGGCGTCGTTTTAGTCTTCTCTTTTCAAAATAGAAATGGATTCTTTGACATTGAAAAAGCGCATAAAAAGGGCGAGGAGGCGGCTCCGGCTGGGGGGGAGACCGGTGGACCACACTGCCTCGCCGAGGTTTTTA
>CAYSHS010000481.1:0-2638 GCA_964430845.1 uncultured Pirellulales bacterium
GGTTATATTCACTTACTAATATACCACTCAAGTCTAATGCTGCAGCCATACCACCAAAAAAACTTGGTCTTGCATATAAAAAATCAGTTCCCATGTTCTATCCTTAAATATATATTTTATTCATTATAATGAATTTCGTCAAGAAAAGTTCATTTTTTTAGATTAATTTTTTAAAAATTCATTATAGGACTATTTTCTTTGTAAAACCCGAAATTTTTGGGCTTATTTCTTTGTTTTTGGGTTTATCAAATATACAATTCCACAACATAATTCCAAGTATGCTCAGTACAAGAACCTTAATCTTCGTATTGTAATTGTATTTATCAAGTTTTTTTATAAGTTGAAACATTATCCTTATATAACAGACATATTCTTTTCCCTATAACATCAATAATCTTACCATATTAATTCTGAAGGTCAAATAAATTTCTCTGCTAATATCATTGCGTTTTTTCAGGAGATGCATTGTAATTTTTATTAAATGATTCTGCGATTTTGGTTATAGCTTCTGACTTTGTTCGGCGAGCCGGTGTTTTTGAGCTTGTGTTTTTTATTTTTTGGATTGCCTGCTCGATAACCCGCTTTTGCTTTTCGTCCACGAAAAATATCAGCGGCTCAGCGAAACTGTCCTTTTCCTGTTTTGCCGGTTTGTGTGGAAGTTTCAAATCGCGATAACGTTCAATCTGGCCGGAAGTTAAGGGAAGAAGTTCTGATAGCTGCTTTATTTCCGACTCATTCGATAACCTGTTTAACAGGGCAAGTTTCTTTTCGAGAATGTCTGTGCCGGAAAGTCGATTTAGAGTCGCAAGCAGAATGTCACTCTGCCTGTCATCGACATCCCAGATACATATGTCAACATTTATGTAACCGAGCTGCTTCAATGCTTTCGTGCGATAATGGCCGTTGATTATTTCGTACCGAGTTCTGTGTACTGAGTTCTGAGTATTAATTTTTCGTACGATTATTGGTTCGTAAAGGCGCGTGCGTTCTATGTTGCGAACAAGTTTTGCAAAACTGGATTTGCTCATGCGATTCGGATTGTTCGGATTGTCGGAAAGAATTTCGATAGGAACTGTTTTGAAATTATTTTGTTTTTCAAGCCTCGTTTTTGTTTTGTTTTCCATGATTTTCTCCCTGTGTTGATGGACTCCGTCCCCGTGGGGTGCGTTAAAAAAAGTTCAAAGTGTCTAAAGTGCCTAAAATGTCTAAAGTTGTTTTTGCTTTAGCTCACTTTAGTCACTTTTAACTTTAGGCACTTTCTTTTCTAAACCAGATATAATAAATCGGTCGCTCTGTAAGTCTGCCCAGGACGAACCTGGTTCGTTTTAGTGATGGACTACAGTAACGTTTGTTGCCGAAACTTTTCAGGAAAATACTGAATTCTTTTTCGATAAACTGCCGCTTTTCGGAGCTGAGCAGCTCGATGTCACGATGTACTCTAACCGAATCAATGAGCATAGACTCATCGATTCCGATTATGTTTAATGCTTCTCTCAGGCGAATATTGCTTGTTTTCTGCGGGGCTGTGTATGCCGCCATTCCTGCTTTTTCAAAAAATGGATTAGCCATGCCCATAACTCCGGACGCCTCGATGATTGGCACATTTACAAGAGGCATGGTTTCACGCACGAGATGGGCGGCTAATCCAAGTCCCCGAAAGCGAGGCTCTATTATCAGTCTGCTGATTCGCCTTACGGTTTTATTCAAAAGTGTAATTTGCGTTTTTCTATCCAGACCAACGAAGAAATTGCCTGTCGCTATATTGCGAAGCTCCAGGCACGGATTGGGCATAGAATAAACGATAACGCCGATGGTTGTCATGTCGAGAAACGAATCCTGTTTCGGTTTTAGGGCGAATAAGTTTGTGAAGGGTCCGGTTCGCTCATTTCGATAATGATATTTCGCCAGCTCTTTATAATCATCGAAGCATCCTTCGACAATTTGCGTTTTTGCCGATAGAGAACATTTCAGCATGGCTGTCTCCTTATGTCCTTGTAGGTAACATAAGTCCGGCCTGATGATTCCCTGGTAACGATAATATCCGGGGCCAAATCCATAAGCATGTCCTTGTGGCTCGATGCGAGTATAAATATGGTTTCGTTTTGCTTTGCGAATTTTCTTAGCTTGTACGAGATAGAGCATGCAGTAATGCGGTCAAGCTCGGAGCTGAATTCGTCCGCGAAAATATATTTTTTCTTTTGTGTAAGAGCCATTGCAAGGCGGAAGCGGAATTTCTCGCCGTCACTGAGATTCGCAGGCTGATTGAGTATGCAGAAACAATCACAAAGACCCGCCGTGCTGAGTAATTGCAGGGAAACGAGCAGACCTTCATTCATGCAATCTATGACTGTTCTGTCGGAAGGAAGCTCTATTTGCGAGATGTTGATTCTGTCCCGGGGTGCGATTGCGTTTTCAAGCTCTCGCAAAAGGACACTTTTACCTGAGCCTGATGGGCCTGTAATGTATATCACATCGCCTGGCTCTATATCGAGTTTGCATGAGTAAGTTTTTTGCTGCTCTCTTAGCCGCTCGATAGTCAGGCCGAACATCCTGCAGAGGGATGTTACTCTTTCAGTTACAATTCCATCCCAGGAAAAAGTCTTTTTGAGTGTAAATGCAGTCATATCAGCTCCTTTCT
>CAYSHS010000482.1:0-2610 GCA_964430845.1 uncultured Pirellulales bacterium
GTCGGTAATTCCTAACTTGTAGCGTTCTTTTCTGGAATAGTCGTAATAGCTCACTAAAGCGGGATGAGTTATAAGGGTTTCGCAGCCGCCGAAGCTTGGGCCTATGTAGCAGAGCTTCAGGCGGTCGAGAAAACGTTTGGAGTCGTTTAGAGTTCCTTTTATGTCGAATGTTACTACTCCCCCGCCGCCGGTCATTTGGGCTTTCGCAACTTCATAATGAGGGTGACTTTTCAGGAAAGGATAATATACCTTTTTAATACGCGGGTGAGCTTCGAGATATTCTGCTATCTTCAGAGCTGTTTCGTTCTGCTTTTTCACGCGCAGGGGAAAAGTCTTGAGTCCCCTAAGCAAGAGATAGCAGCAATGAGGGTCGATAAGGCCTCCCATGGATTTATGCAGGTTTCGTATTTTTTCCACTAATTCAGTTTTACCCAGCACGGCTCCTGCAAGAATGTCATTGTGTCCCGCGAGATATTTCGTGCAGCTTTGCAGGACAATGTCCATCCCAAATTCGAGAGGTCTCTGGTTCAATGGTGTTGCGAACGTGCTGTCAACAAGCGTAAGGACTTTGTGCTTGTCTGCAATTTTTTTGATTTTTTTAAGGTCGAAAATATTCAGGTAAGGGTTTGTGGGTGATTCGGAAAAAATAAGTCGTGTATTTTTTTGGATTGCCTTATCGAGAATATCGTAGTCCCCGAACGGTACGATAGTGCAGCCAACTCCGAATTGTTTCAGATACGACTGGCAGAATTCGAGTGTTTTTTTGTAGCTGTCATCGGTAATAACTATATGGTCACCTGAATGGACGAGGGTAAGGATAGTCGTTGTAATCGCACTCATACCTGATGTAAAGACAACGCAATCTTCGGCGTTCTCAAGGTCCGCCAGACGTCTTTCGGCTATCTGAGCGGTCGGGTTGCCATACCTGCCGTACTCGAAATGCTCTTTGCCTTTTTTGGTATAATCCTCGATATGTTTCGAATCGGCAAACGTGAACGTTGAGGTCTGAATAATCGGCGTAGTTATCGAGTCGGCGTATTTTCTTCTCGTCTCACCTGCATGTACAGACCTCGTGAATATCGATTGTTTTTTTTCAGTCCCTGTATTTTTCCCGGATTTCCTGGCCATTTTTTTCCCTTACTCAATTATCAATTACCTTCTGTAGATTACACGTCAACCTGTATAAACTCTGTCTTTTTAATACTACCATGGAGGTTAATTGTAACATCTTCGAAGCACATTGCAATTTTGTTTTTTTCGATTGCTATTCGTATAATATGAGTAAGGCCGCTGCAGCATGGAACTTCCATATGTATTACAGTCAGGCTGTTAATGTTATTGCACTTCAATATTTCCGCCATTTTTTCGATATAATAGCCGCTGTTATCCAGTTTGGGACAGCCTACGACGACACTGTGATTTTTCAGGAATCTCTGATGAAAATCGCCCATAGCAAAAGGCACGCAATCGGCTACGAACAAAAGGTCTGCTCCCTTAAAATATGGCGCCTGCGGCGAAACCAGCTTCAACTGAACAGGCCAGTGACTAAGCTGTGACGTAACATCCCCAACTGCTTCGTGTGACTCGGAATCAGGTTTTAATTCCTTTGCCATCATGCCCGGGCAGACAAAATCTATTGGTATTGCTGCACTTTTTTCTTTTTTCAGGTGCTTTTTTGTCGCTTCCTCATCGAACTGTGCGGCGTCTCTCTGCTCTATTGTAATCGCATCCTGCGGGCAATGCCCGATACAGGCACCGAGGCCATCACAGTAAACGTCACTGATTAATTTCGCTTTGCCATTAATCAGTTTAATTGCACCTTCAGCACAGACATTTACACATTGGCCGCAGCCGTTACATTTCTCTTCGTCTATTTTTACTATATTTCGTTTTGTCATAAAAATCCCTATTTTAAGAATCAGTCTTTAATTTTTGACACATACGCAGAGTTCGTCCTATATGTTTACGTGGAATGGTATTAGACGATGAAAACTATTAGAATTCTCACTATTTTTTTATTTCTGGCGGCTGTGCAATACTCGATGCAAGAAAACCCCCAATTACTGAAAGAATCGGCTTGAGTTTTTTATTAATCGGGTCAACTTCGACACCGAAATTATCGAGTGACGTAGCGCCAAGCAAAAACAGTGAGCCTTTTGGAGCAAATATGACCGGACATGGAATGTTACCTTCAAGACCCTCGATCTGGAAATCGCAAAAGCCGAGAAGCCTGGTTTGCTGCCTGCCGTCTGCGAGAATTAGATTGCGTGTCGCGGAAGGTTCCACTTCTATCTTTTGAAGATAGTCTTCAGGTACAAAAGAATAAAGAGCACCAGTATCAACCCGGAACTCCTCCTCGAAAAACTTTTCAGGTTTCCTGATATTGGAAACTCTCACTTTTTTCTTGAACATACCCATATTGTCATCTCCAATCTTATATTTATCATTTACATATTATAAATCAGACCTTCCTGAAATTCCAACAAATACTTTTTACAGCTCAAATTACGCTTAATTACCAAACTTGTTAATATATTGTGCTTTTTTGGCATATTTTCTTTGTTGACGTTTGACGAACACGCTATAAAATACAGCCTGCAGTTTGAGATT
>CAYSHS010000483.1:0-2609 GCA_964430845.1 uncultured Pirellulales bacterium
ACGGAAAACAGGATGATTTAGTCCTGATAGGTTCTATTTGCGAAGCTGTCAGGGGGGTTGTCGGACTTGTTGGCTCTGATGGATTTATTAAAAAATATACCATAGATGAAAGGTTGCTTGAAGGTGTGCTTCCGGGTAATATCTGGTTCGGCGGCAAATATGTTCCCGCTCCCGCGGGATGGCACGATTATCGTCCATTAAATTAATTAGCAGGGTCGTCTTTAATCGAATCGAATTAAAGAAATAGCGTATAGGGATGGGGGATACAGAACACAGAATACCGGAAACAGAATAAACGAAGCCAATTAGCCCGCCTGTGGCGGGAATATCCTGGAGCACTTCCTTGATTCTTTTACAGCATCAAATGTCTTAGTCGTTGCTTTCATAAACTAACTCCTGTGTGCTGTATTCTGTATTCTGATGTTATTATCGGAATGAGTTAATCGGGGCGATTTGCATTTTTGTCATCAATTTTAATCATTTTACTTTCCTGTAAATCCTTGTCCTTAAAAAAGTAAAAAGATTTGCAATTTTGGATAAAAGCGTTTATAATCCCCCGAAAATGAATATTAACCACGAAGTGTACGAAGATGCACGAAGGTAAAAAAGAATATTATATATAATCTTCGTGATTCTCTGTGTTCTTCGTGGTGACCAGATAAAGGAAATGGAATGCTGCCCGGACGCAGAGACATTGCAGGATTGGATATAGGCTCTTATTCGGTGAAGGTAGTTCAGCTTCGCCGGACAAGAAAGGGCTGGTTCGTTTATGCCGGAGCTATAGCCGAGATAAATGAGAAAAGTGTCGATACACCTGCCAGGCATGAATCTAATATAGTTCACGCGATACAAAACTGCCTTCGTCTTGGCGGTATAAAAACAAATTACACGGTCTGCTCGCTTGGCGGCCCTGAAGTAGCTATACGCAACTTCGATTTTCCCCTATTGCCTGATGACGAGCTTGAGACGGCCGTGCTGCTGGAAGCCAGGCAGGTCTGCCCGTTCACGACTACTGATATCGCAGTTGATTACCACCTTATCCCGAACGGCACGCAGCGCTCGCGCGGCTACCTTGTAGCGGCTACGAATAAGCAGGTCGGGAACATTGCCAGTCTCGTGAAGAAGGCCAGGCTCAACTGCGCTATGATAGATGTCGATGCACTGGCACTTTTGAACTGTTTTACGGAAGTTGAGAATCCCGAGCCTGACCATGGGACGGCGATTCTGAATATAGGTAATAATCATACGACAATGGTTATCGAAGGCAAATCCGGCTGGCCTTTCGTGAGGAACCTGAGCTACGCTGTTGAGGATGTAATAAAACAAATCGCAAAAGAGCATGGCGACACGCCGGATTCGGTAAAAAAGATACTCACGGACGAGACGAAGGAAATACCTTCGGAGATTTACGAGTCGCTCATGAAATTTACAGAAGAGTTCGTTCGCGATATAGAAAAAACTCTGCTGTATTATTCGACCCAGGAAAATTCATTCGATATTCGCAGGATTCTTATCTGCGGCGGTGCGGCGTTGTACCATGAAATTGTAAAGCTGCTCGGTAATATGCTGCCGGTCGAGTCTGTGCTTTGGAACCCGTTCGAGAAGATGCGATGTCATGGAGTTAAGAACCATAAGGGAATTTTGCTTAAAAATGTTTTGAAAAAGAATGGGCCTGCAATGGTGATAGCCGCCGGCCTGGCGATGAGAACTATTTAAATTAGTTATTAGTGTTTGGTGATTAGTTTTTAGAGCTTGGAAATTTTTTGACTGATGCATACTATTGATTTATTAAAAGGTCAGGGTTTGCCCGCGAAAACAACGCTTGGGAGCGTGTTTTTCACGGCGATGATATTTGTTGTGCCGCTGCTTGTCGGCGCGGCGATGTTAGGTTTTTATTTAGTCAATAAGATAGAAATCGATGTACAGCAGCGTCAGTTAACAAGTTTGAAAAATGATATTGCCAGGCTGGAGCCGAATGTAATGAGGCTGAATAAGTTGAAGAATGAAAGGGACTCTTATACTAAAAAACTTACCGAGGTATCGAAGTGCGTTGAAACGAATCTGCAATTGACACCCGTGCTGATTTCGGTTGCAGAAAATATTCCTGAGAAGATGTTAATGAATAAACTTTCGGTAACCAATGAGGAGAACAGAGGCACTCGAAAGATAAGCGAGCCGAATAAACCGCTGATTATTCCGATACCTCAGAGAAAAATGACTGCAGAGCTAACCGGCAGCGGCAGGGATGGTTTTAATAAATTAGTGCAGGACTACCAGCAGAAGCTCAAGTCGGAACCTTCGCTAAAGTCCAAGCTTAAAACGCTTACGTATTTGATGCAGACTGCAAGTGCCGACAATCCAAGGGAATCTTATACTATGAGCTTTGTTTTCGAGAAGCAAAAGAAATGATTTTATGAGTTTTATTAGTGGAAAATATTTAAAGACAGCGATTGCGATTTGGGGAATCTCCATTGCAGTTTTTGTGCTGGTTTTTATGCTTGTGCTCAAGCCGCAGATGGCAAAGAGGGATTCACTCGGGCGCGAATATAAAGATGTGAAAAGCACCGCTGATACAGCGAAGGTAGAAGTAGAGGATTCCGCCAGGCAGG
>CAYSHS010000484.1:0-2602 GCA_964430845.1 uncultured Pirellulales bacterium
TTAATTTCCGTAAGGTCGAGGGGTAATTTCAAGCGTCCTTTTATTGTAGTTGATGAAATTGAAAAACAGGCGGAAACCGAGACGGCTAATAAGCTGGCCGAGGTTGACGGCCTAATCGCCAGCTACAATGCGAAATTGCAATCAATATTGGCATCTGCCGGGGAAGGCCAGCAGGTGGTTATCGGCAGTGAGATATTACAGAAGAGGCGAGAGCTTGAGGAAAAAATTTATGAAGCTGAAAAAAAGAAAAGGTTAATCAATATGGAAAAGAGCGAAAAGATTGACCAGCTTGGGAAAGAGCTGCAAAGAGCCAATACTATTTTTGCTCCTGCAGCGATTCTTCTTGTTGCGATTGTTCTGTGGTTATGGCGCAGCTTGAGAAAGAGACATTATATTAGTCACACAAGCGATGCCTGATTTTTTGAGAGGTCTTGTAATGAGTAATAAAAAACTTGCGATATTGGGAATTATCGCTGCTGTTATGTTAATACTGGCTGTGCTGATGTCGCAGCTTTCAAACAAGGCAAAAACAATATCTGCCAGGTCGTCTTATCTTGTCAGCGGCGTAAATATAGACGAGATAGATTCGATTGTTATAAAATCCGGAGATGATACATTGACTTTTAAGCGCACATCAGGCGGGTTTGTTCTTGTTGATAAGGACAATTACCCTGCTGATACCGAAAAAGTAAATGATTTGATAACCGATTGCCTGGAAACCAAAATTTCGCAGATTGTAACCGACAACCCGGCCAATCATGCAGACCTTGGCGTGACGGAAGAAAAAGCCAAAACTGTGGTAAAATTTCTCAAGCCTGATTCGTCTGTTTTGGTCGGGATTATTATTGGAAATACAAAGGAAAAAGGGCAAGCTACTTATGTGAGACTGACTTCGGATAACAAAGTTTATGAAGCATCTCAGACGCCGTATATTAATAGTGTAGCCATAAATTATCTTAAGGCGCAGCTTATTGCATTGGCGCGCAAAGACATCCAGCTTGTTACAGTTGATTCTTCGAAAGGTAAATATATCCTCAAACCCAAAACCGACAGCGAAAATGTGGAGCTTGTGAATATTCCTGCCGGCAAGAAGCTCAAACAGAGTGAAGCTAAAAATGTTTTTACTGTGCTGTCGAGCTTGAACTTTACCGATGTTATGAAAAATCCGGGTAATTTGAATTTCGACAGGCATTATATATGCAGGCTGTTTAACTCGACTGAATTTACGTTCGACATTGCATCCAGAGATGATAAGACTTATGTAACCTGCAGGGCTGTATTCACCGAGGAAATAAAGGAGCCGAAAGCAGGTGACAAACCTACGGCTGATCAATTAAAAGAAATTCAGGAAAAACAGACTTTAGACCGTAAGGCGGATGATTTTACAAGAAGGAACATGGGCTGGGTATATGAAATTCCGGGCTATAAGGCAAAATATCTGACATGTGAGCTCTCGGATTTGGTCGAGGACGATAAAGATGCTGAGGTTACCAATACCCCGGATCCTAATATGATTTTAAACGAAATTCAGCCGGATGAGCAGACGCCGGGTTTTTAATTCAAACAAGAGTTTTGCAAAAATTCAGTTCATAATTTAAATCATACTCATTTAAGGGTGATATGATTCTCCTCGAGCAATCCGTATAAGCAGGACATTTATCTTGTCTTTTTTTGCAGGTTGTTTATAATACAGTAACTAATAAAAATTTTATGTTATGGGGATTATATCGCTTAGCTTGAAGGAAAGGTGGTAACAGCATGTTCAAGAGGCGGGGTTTCACTTTAATTGAATTATTGGTTGTTATCGCGATTATTGCAGTCTTGATGGGTATATTAATGCCTGCTTTACAGCGAGTAAGAAAGCAGGCAAGGGCTGTTTACTGTTTTAATAATCTCAAGCAAATCGGGCTTGCAGCAACTGCATATTCTATGGATAATAAAGACTATATTCCACGTGCTCTTGACTCGAATACTAAATGGATACTTGTATTTCTCAATTATATCGGCGGAAAAGACAAAGGTATCACAGATTATCGTAAGGTCGATGTATATCAATGCCCGTCTTTCCCAGCGAACGGTGTAGGCTCGAACGGCTATTCAAATAAAGAACAAACAGTTGATTATGTAATTAACGCCTGGGATATGGACAATCCGGGTATATCGAATCCTAACGGCGGAAATTCTGCATTGCAGCCAACCAAAATCAATAATGTAAAATCGCCGGCTATGAAGATTTATATAGCTGATAATGAAGCTGGTTCGTGGCGCCCTATAATTCGCAGTGAGGGGGATATGGATATTGTCAGCAATTTGAATGTGCTTGATGTCTGGTCAACGACACATTTGCCTGCATCTACAATAGAGCAAACAGGAGTAAGGGGACGAAGGATTGCCGCCGACCGTCATGGCAATGACGGCTGCAACAATCTATTCTTCGATAGTCATGCGGATTTCCTTAATAAACAGGAGAATACCGTAAAATACTGGGTTAATAAATTAAAATAATACCTGAATTATCTTGTATTTTATTTTATAAAATAAGGCTTCTGCAAAATTGAAGTTAGGCATACATTGTTTGAAGAAAATCTCTTTTCCAGGATTT
>CAYSHS010000485.1:0-2602 GCA_964430845.1 uncultured Pirellulales bacterium
TGTTGAGGAACTTCAGACGGAATCAGACAAATAAAATACAATAGTTTGATTTAAAGGAACTCGAGTAAAAACAATCTGACATTCTCCGCAGGATGTCTTGCGGTACTGCGAAGGCAGGAATCCAGGTTTGCAATAATTATATGGATACCCGCCTTCGCGGGTATGACGGTGTCAGTAGGTATGGATTATTATTTAGGGAAGTAATTTATGAAGATAGCAATATCATCATCAGGGCAGACTCTGGATTCGCAGGTTGACCAGCGTTTCGGCAGAGCTGAAAACTTTATCGTAGTTGAAACCGAGAGCATGGAATTTGAAGTTCTTAATAATGAAAATATTGATGCTTCCGGCGGCGCAGGTATCAATACTGCCAAATTGTTAGTCGATGCAGGTGTGAAAGCTGTTCTGACAGGCAATTGTGGACCAAACGCTCAAAGAACATTAAGTGCTGCGGATATAAAATTATATACAGGTGTATCCGGAATTGTTTCTAAAGCTATTGAGTCTTTCAAAGCAGGCCAACTAAGCGAATCTGTTCAGTCAAATGTCAATGCTCATTTCGGTATGGGAAGTGCGAATGGCTAAAAGCTGCACTATCGCTATCGCAAGCGGCAAAGGCGGCACAGGCAAAACGACAATTGCGACGAATCTTGCCTGTTCGATTGCTCAGACTGGAAAGACAATTCAATATCTCGATTGCGATGTTGAAGAGCCGAATGGTCATATATTTCTCAAGCCTGAGATTGAAAAGACTTCCAGTGTAACTATCAGTGTTCCTGAAGTTGATGAAAAGCTTTGCAATGGATGCGGCAAATGCGGCGGGCTTTGTCAATATAGTGCGATAGTGTGTTTGAGGAATAAGCCGCTTGTATTCGACCAGTTATGTCACTCATGCGGCGGATGTATGCTGGTTTGTCCGACGGGGGCGATTAAAGAAAAAGCCAGAGAAATCGGATTTGTCGATGTTGGCTTTTACAATGGGGTAAAATTTGGACAAGGGCGTCTGAAAATTGGCGATATACATACGCCGTCATTGATAAAACATGTAAAAAGCAATTCGATTCATCATGGTGTTGTTATTATTGATGCGCCTCCGGGGACATCTTGTCCGGTCATTGAAGCGATAAAGGGAAGTGATTTTGTTTTATTGGTTACTGAGCCTACACCTTTCGGATTGAATGATTTGAAATTAGCGGTTGGAATGGTCAATAAGCTGGAAATCCCGTTTGCAGTCGTGATAAATAGAAGTGACCTGAACGAGAAAATGGTAAACGATTATTGCCGGGAACAAAACATACAGGTTATTCTTGAAGTGCCTGAAGAACGTCAGATTGCCGAAGCGTATTCAGAGGGTAAGATGATTATCGATATTCTGCCGGAATATAAGAACGAATTTATAGATTTGTATGAGAAAATTTCCCAAAAATTTACAGGCTGAAAAATGAAGAACGATGACAACGAATTTATGGAAAGAATAAGCCGTGACCTGGAAGCTCGGCGTATTGCCTGTAAAATGCTCAATGTTGATGAGATGGCAGATAAGGCAGAGCTTAAAAAAGCATACAGGAAAACAGCGATGGAATTTCATCCTGATAAACATTCTGATGATCCGGACGCAAACAAGAAATTTGCTCTTGTCAAATGTGCATACCAGTTATTGGCGGAAGATAAACCATGTCCGGCGCTTTTAGAAGAAATCAACAGTTGGCCGGGTGTTCCTTCTGAAGAAGATAAATACAAGCTTGACAATCCTTGGGGACATTTCTTGTGGTGGCGTGATAGGTTTTTCGAGTGAAAACTGTATTAGTCGGTATGGAAAAGTATTTGCATTCATGTAAATCCGAGTTTTGGAAAGCGGTTTTCAGGGAAGAATTAGATTACCTTTTGAATCATTTGAAAGGTACTAAGGACATTCTTAGTATCGGCTGTGGTCCCGCCATTATTGAAACTGACCTGGCTAAAAATGGTTTTAATATTACAGGCCTTGATATTTCCCGGGATGCTTTAAATCAGGCGCCAGACAATATAAGAAAAATCGCAGGCTCGGCAGAAAAAACGGATTTTCCCGATTGCAGCTTTGATGCCGTAATTTATGTGGCTTCTTTACAGTTTATTGAAAAATATAAAGAGGCTGTTAAAGAGACTTCACGTATTCTTGGGCCGGGAGGCGAAATATTCGTTATGCTTCTTAATCCTCAGTCTGAATTTTTCAGGGAAAAAGCAAAAGAAAAGGATTCATATATCAATAGAATCAGGCACACAGACTTGAGAGAGATTGAGAGAACAATCGCAGAATATTTTTCTATACAAACCGAATACTTTCTGGGAGTCAGGGGGCAAAATATATTTGAAACGGAGAATCCTGATTTTGCAAGTCTTTACGTCATAAAAGGAACAAAGGAAAATTCTGATAAAAAACTTGTATGATTATTTTGCTATAAAGGGATATAAGTGACTTAATGAAAGAACTTGTTATTATAAGCGGCAAAGGTGGAACCGGAAAGACAAGTATTACCGCTTCGTTTGCGAGTCTTGCGAAAAGTGCAGTTTTCGCAGATTGCGATGTTGACGCTGCGGATTTGCATTTGATTCTATCGCCGCA
>CAYSHS010000486.1:0-2602 GCA_964430845.1 uncultured Pirellulales bacterium
GAGCCTGAAATTCCTCACTCGATTTATGAAGTCGAAGGAGCAAAGGATGTCGCAATAGAATTTCGCAGCTATTCGAAAACATCCGGCTTTACAGGCGTGCGATGTGCATTCACAGTTGTCCCGAAGCAATTGAGAGCATATACGAAAGATGGCAAACCAATCGAGGTTTATCCAATCTGGAAAAGGCGTCAATGCACGAAGTTTAACGGCGTATCATATATTACCCAGGCCGGCGCGGCGGCGATTTACACTGAAAAAGGGAACAAACAGGTACAGGAAACAATCGATATTTATATGAGCAATGCCTCGCTGATTCGTAAAACATTAAGCGAGATCGGCTACACAGTTTATGGCGGCATCAACGCACCTTATATCTGGCTGAAAACTCCGGATGGCATAAGCTCGTGGGAATTTTTCGACAAGCTGCTCAACGAAGCTCATGTTGTAACAACTCCCGGCGCCGGTTTCGGGGCCGCAGGTGAAGGGTACGTCAGGCTTACGGCTTTCGGACTGCCTGAAAATGTCAAAATTGCACTCGAACGCATCAAAGCTATTCTATAATGACACTACAGACTGCATATATCGGTATCGGAAGCAACTTGGGCAGTCGTAAAGAATATATAGACAAAGCCTTAAAGATGCTTGCTGATACAGTGCAGGTTGAGTTTGGCAGGGTGAGCGATGTCATAGAAACCGCCGCATTAGGAAAAACGCCTCAGCCTGATTATCTAAATGCGGTCGCTGAAGTGAAAACTTCTCTCAAAACAGAAGATTTGCACAAAAAACTAATTGAAATCGAGAATTCTCTTGGCAGAGAGCGAAAGGAAAAATGGTCTTCGAGAACAATTGACCTCGACCTTCTCCTTTTTGGAGACAAAGTAATAAATACAGATAAATTGACCGTGCCTCATTCACAAATGCACCTGCGTTCGTTTGTATTGAATGGTTTGTGCCAGCTTAATAATGAGCTTGTTCATCCTGTTATGAAAGTAACGGTAAAAGAATTGGCTTATAGACTGAATGGCTGTGATTTTACACTTGATTCCGGTGTGCCCCAGCTTATTAGTATCGCAGGCAATATTGGTGTTGGAAAAACGACACTGGCTAAAAAATTAGCGGAGTATCTTTCATGTGAAGTATTGTTCGAGCCTTATGATGAAAATCCTTTTTTGCCGGATGTTTACGCGGGCAGGAAAGAGTTATCACTGGATTGCCAGTTATTTTTTCTTACTAAAAGAGTTGAGCAATTATGTTTGAATAATCTGTCACAGGGTAGAGTTTATGTGAGCGATTATATTTTCGAGAAAGAGCAGATTTACGCAAGAGCTTTACTTGACCCGAAGCAGCTTTCTTTGTATGAGAATATATACAAATCATTCTCTAAAAACATATATACTCCAGTATTAGTGATATATATGAAGGATTCGAGCGGAAATTGTCTTGATAGAATCCACAGCCGGAATCGTCCTTATGAGCAGCGAATTGAAGTGGACTTCCTTGAAGAGATTGATGAAGGCTACGAGCAGCTTTTCAATAATTGGAAGAGCTCACCTGTTATAAGGATATCGACAAAGGAATTGGTTTTTTCGAACCGGGCTAATTTAGAAAATCTGTTGAGACAAATTAAATATTATCTTGCTTGATTTGTTCTAAACAATGACATTCAAGTTGTAAAAAATACAAATGCTAAAGGTCAGCCTGCTAATTGTAAAGCATCTTGTGCTTTCTGCGGCAACTTAACAAGAATGAAATAAGACTGGGGATATAGATAATCATCCCCTGATTCGTCAATGATTCTTATAAAACCTTCTTTAGATGCTTTATTGTCAGGACAAAACCTTAATATGTTTAAATGATTTTTAAAATCCCCAAAAAAACAGTGAAATTTGCTAATATTACGGTTAAAATTCTCGTTTTGTATTTGTTTATTAAAATCATGAATTGATGCATAAATGAAACTAAGTAAGACAATAGAATCAATCAGAAATTTACTGAGTGAAGCTCACAAAATTCATAAAACAACAGGTCTTGTTCCTACGATGGGTGCGCTTCACGCAGGTCATGTTTCGCTGATAGAAGCGGCCAGGAAAAAATGCGATTACGTTGTTGTGAGTATTTTTGTAAATCCGACACAATTCGGACCATCGGAGGATTTTGAAAAGTATCCACGCCCAATAGAAGAAGACCTGGAAATTTGCGAAAAGGAGGGCGTTGATTTGGTTTTCAATCCTGCAGTACAAGAAATATACCCGGAAAAGAACATTTCCTGGGTAAACGTGGAAAAAATTACGGAAAATTTGTGCGGTCGCTCCAGGCCGGGGCATTTTCGCGGAGTTACGACGGTTTGCGCGAAATTATTTAATATCGTTCAGCCTGATTTCGCTTTTTTCGGTCAGAAAGATGCCCAGCAGTCAATTGTAATCAGACGTATGGTCGCTGATTTGAATATGCCGCTGGAAATTGTAGTTTGCCCGATTATTCGAGAGCAGAACGGACTGGCGATGAGCAGCAGAAATAAATATCTGAGTCCGCAGGAAAGGGAAGATGCTGCTTTTATCTATAAATCGCTGCAAAAATGCAATGAATTGATTGACTCAGGCTG
>CAYSHS010000487.1:0-2594 GCA_964430845.1 uncultured Pirellulales bacterium
TGCACACACGGTTAAAAAATCCTAACATAGGAAAAATGATAATAAAGAATGTGAGTGATTATGCATTTCTTGGGTAGTAAAAAACTAGTGCTGTCTGTTGCGGTAAATGTGATGCTTGCGTTGACTTTGGCGTTACTGCTTTACCTTGTATATCCTCAGTTCGTTTATGAGTTGGATTCTGTGAGCAACTGGGGCCGGTATAGTGTCAGGACATACAGAAGGTACGAAGGTGGTGCGGCGTATTTCGAGGTTTTGATGGGACCAAAGGACGACCTCAGACAGCCGCAAGTGCGTCGGAGGATTTATTCGTATTCCGGTCAGGAAGCGTTTTCTGTTGAAAAATTCGGTTCGGATATTACAGGAAATGGAGCGGCGAATCTTGTTATCAGACAACGGGGAGCCGGAGCGCATGGAGATTCAAAATATCTTGTCCTAAAAATTGATGGTTCGTCAGTAAATAAAATCGATGTGATTGACGGCCTGCTTGGTGTCGAGTTTAGAGATTTGGATAATGACGGTATAGACGAAATCACGGGCGTGGATAAGGCTTATAGTTATTTTGGTGGCGATAGTCATGCCGCTTCTCCGCTTCCTTCGGTGGTTTTATCTTTTGATAAAGCACAGGGAAAATTTGTTCCCGATAAGGCACTAATGTTGAAACCCCCATTTTCTCAGGGAAAGTTTAACGAGCTCAGCTCAAAGTACAAAACAGATACGATATGGTCTAAAGAGTCTCGGCCGCCCTCGGAACTTTTTGCCGCTGTGCTGGAGCTGATTTATAGTGGCAATGAAAAACAGGCGCGGGAGCTGTTTGATGCATCATGGCCCGATGTACCCGAAATTCCCAGACAGCAATATAAAGAAGCTCTTGAAAATAATACAAGAAAAAGTCTGTTTTATCCTGCTATTGCTGACTGGAGCAAAGAAAAGCTATGATCGGTAGGCTAAAGTCCACCATGTGATTTGATGTTTTAGAAGAGCATTATGATAAGGAAAATTATTTTATCCGCCGCGGTTGTTTTAATCGGTTTGATAATTGTTTTTGCTGCGGCCTGGGTAATTAAAAGCAAGGTGACGGTTGTTATACACAATGTTGGTGATGAGACCCTGCAATCGGTTGTTGTTCATGTCACTGGTAATTCTTACCCTATCGGCGATATCGCGGCTGGAGCGACCAAGACCGTCAAAGTTGTACCTAAAGGAGAATCGCACATCGAGATTGAGCAACATGGCCACGAGCGCCTTATTGTAGGCACCTATTTTGAACAAGGTTACAGCGGAAAAATCACGATAGATGTTACCCAAAATCAGGTTATCAACGTTAAGAATGAAATACGTTCAGGTACATTCTGATTGCAAGCTAAGAGCACCAATAATTCATCCTGTACCAATAGCATTATAGGGTAATTCCTATACGAGTCCCTGGGGTACAAGGTTGCACGAACTGCTTGTTATGATAATGTATTGCGTCTACGCATCCAGCTTACAATACCTACTCCTATACTGCTGAGTAAGATAGCACCTGGAGCAGGAATAACGTTAGTATCAGAAACTATATCAAACTGGAAGTTTGGGCCAAAGTAAGGATATCCACCGATACCCCAAGTGTATACGCGATCTGGGTATATAAACCCATGATTATAACTTTCGACTTTCGGGCCAATATTGATAACTGGATCGACGCTAACCATTCCAGGTACCCATCCTTTAGCCATATCAACCAAGTCAAAACTATCAGGCCATTGGAATGCTATTGCATATGTCTCTCCAGGACTTAGTGAAATTGGTGTGATCTCGGAGTATCGAAATTCTCCAGTCAATGGATCGCTCGTACCAGGGCCAATAGTTGTTGAAGTTAAGAGTAATTGGTCACTAACACGCCAAATGCCTATTGGAATCTCATAATCAAAACCGGGATCTTCATCCATTAACCAGGATTCAAACATATCATCCCACATTCCCAAATGAGTAACATTAATAGGACTTGTAGGTACAAATTGCCACCCCTCGGTGATATAGCGGGTTGCATGGGCATGATCTGAGTGAAAATCAAGGACAGCGATATTGGCTTTGGTTGAATTGCTTAGAAGAGTTAAACTTAGCAATACTACGATACATATTGTTATGAATGTTTGTCTCATCACATTTCTCCTCCACTTCTTAAAATACTAAGGTTACTTGAATATTGTAATCAAAGTATTAGTAATTAAAATCTCACTATTTTGCAGAAGCTTTTTTAAGCGATTCTCGTAAGAAAACAAATTGAGATAATACACTTTAAAATATCTGCCTATATTACCTACAAAGCCTATTTTATAAAATAAGCGGGGAGTTTGTCTACAAAAAAGTTTAAAAAATGCTTAAAATTCTTATTAGCTCAATAATAAAAGCATTCAAAATGCAATATTTATTTTTGTTTTTGATTGTTTGTTCCATTAAAATCTGTGAGATTTCATTGTACCCTGCCTTTAATTTGGGCGACTGTATCCAATAGTCAATATTCAATTGTAAATTTATGCCATAGGTATAGTCAATTCAGGAGGCTGGGCCGAGTTTGTGGGCGGGAGCTATGGTGTAGAGGCGTTTTTTCGGTT
>CAYSHS010000488.1:0-2577 GCA_964430845.1 uncultured Pirellulales bacterium
CATCGTTGTATTCGTACATCCGCTTGTTGGAGCATTGCGACAGGCTTTTAAGGCTGTCCAACACCCGCTGCACCCGTTTCTGCACAATCCGCCTGAAACGGTCCTGCTTGGTTTCCCCTCTCATCCTGGCCTCCTTGACGTTTATAAATCGGTCATTATTTATTATATATTGTCGCTATTTATAGCAACATATTAATTATATTACTAATTATTGTCAAGCATTATATTTGTAATATTGCATATATATTTATAATTGATGGTATAATATAGAATTATGTTGTTGTAATGTTGGTTAATATTTTGTGTTTTAAGCGTGGGGCGAAACCCCTGTGGTTTCGGCGAGATAAAGGGCAGATTCAGAAAGGCCTTGAACTAAGGCTGTTTTTCATTTTTTATATTCTCAGCAATAATCCGTTTTGCCTCTTTTAAATCTATTTTTGCATGATGTCCGTGTTTCTCCAATAAATGTAAAAGGTTTGAACCATTGAGTAAAGTTAAAGGTTTGCCTTTTGCAAAATCATAAGCGTCCGGGCCGTAATCAGCGGTTGATACTAAAATACCCTTTGTAGCCCCTTCATTAACAACCGTACCATAAAGATCGCGAACGGCCGAAACGCCAACTGTATTAGTATAACGTTTGGCTTGAATAACTATTTTACCTCCACGTAACGGATCAGGATCAAATGCAATAGCATCAACTCCACCGTCTCTGCTCGCTTGAGTAACTTTTACTTCGCCGCCAGTAACACTAAATTCTTTTTCAAATATCTCCCTAATTAGATGCTCGAAATCTCCCCAATCCATAGCGGCGATGTTGGTAGTATTATCCAGTTTATTTGCAATATCATAAGCATCAATAAATCTTTTATCTTTTTTGTTTAATTGAAGAATTGGCTGGATTGGTATTAATGCCATTAACTTACTACCCGCAACACCCTTTAATTGTTTAAAGCATGATTTAGGGTCAACCTTTTTTAACGACAATTTTTTAAATTCTGCCTTTGTCACCTGTATGCTTATAATACATGAATTTTGCTTCTTGCCGGTTGATTCATTAAGGCTTTTAACCCATCCATTAAATGAGATTTGCGCTATTGCGTCAGCAATATCAGCTTTAAAAAGCTCATGTAGAGTACGAAGTGTTATTTTATACAAAGCATCATCATACATTTGATTAAATTGAGATTTTGGAATTGGAATTTTTTTTAATTCTTTCTTAGAAGCAATATATTTAACCTCTTCTATTTTTGGTAAGTTTTCTGGCGCAGGTAGCTGAAATTCAATAAGCAGCATTTCATTTTCGGGATTGTATTCAAGTTTATAATCTTTAGAAAAACCTTTGGGGTATTTAGAATTATCTAATACATTTTTGCAATAATCATTAATAGCATTTAAATCTTTTTTAAGATATGCTTTTTTCATTCTGTTTACTTTTAAATTATAGTCTTTTTGCTTTTTATAGTATTGATCTTTTTCGCTTTCCCATACTGCCAGGTCTTTCTTCCATTTTTCCAATTTGTTTTCGTAGGTTGTGTCGATTGAAGTATTATATTTTTCTATTTGTATTTTATTATCTTCCCAGATTTTTATAGCATTTTCATAATCTTCATTTGTTTTTTTTATGCTTTCTTGCTTAATCGATTCGCATTTACTTTCCCATTTTTTTATATTTTTTTTCCATTTTTTAAAATCATTCGCGAATTTTAAATCAACGTCCTTGTTATAATTGTCTATTTCATTTTTTTTCTTTTGCCATTCGGCAATTGCTTTCAAGTACCGTTCGTTAAACTCATTAATTTTTTTTTGCTTCTTAAATAAAAGGACTTCTTCAACTAAAGTAAAATTAGGTTGGAATTCAGGCGCATACTTAAAAGGTTTAGCCGGGTCTTCTTTATACTCCTTTTTTGAAGGTTCTTTTGGCTTATCTTTAATAAGTTTATCTAAATCATTAAAATCAGGTGCGAATATTGGCAAGTTCTTATCCGGTTTCTCAGGTATATTTTTATATTTAGTCCTCACTGGTTCAATTGGTTTTACGTTTTCATATTTTCCTTTTTGCTTTAATGACTCCCAATCAATAGTGCTATCAACCTTTAAAGAATTATATAGTAAATTTTCAATTTCATTCAATTTATCTTGTAATTCGAGGTTTTTCTTTAATATTTTCCATTTAATTTTCCATTTTTCCTTTAGCAAATTGACTTAATTTTTTAATGTAGGAATACTGCGAGCGGTCAAAATTGCGCGCTCTTTTAAACCTATGTGTGAAACTTTGACAGAATATTTAATAATTCGAGTTCTAGAATCATCAAAATGCTCTTTAATATAATCTATATCTATTAAATCTTCACTCACTTATAATTTCCTATTTTAAAAGACTGAATGACATAATTAAAAATTAACAACCCGAATTTCCCGAGGCTTTAATAAGCCAACCTCATTACTATATTCAAATACTGTTATAAAAATAAAGCGATATTTGCTTTCTATGCTTATCATTATAAAGCGCTGCTTCGTAACCTCCCCCCACTTTCCCCTTGCACTGTGAAAATGTTCAGTGTATTTTGATATCATGGA
>CAYSHS010000489.1:0-2574 GCA_964430845.1 uncultured Pirellulales bacterium
ATGATGACAAGTGTATCCGGTGCGGTAAATGCCACGATGTATGCCCACAGGATGCTGTAAGACATGGCAGCGAGAGGATTCCTCAGGAAGTTGAAGCAAACATAACAAAGACGAAAGAACTTTTGAAGCATTTTCAGACGCCACAAGAAAAGGAAGAATTTTACGAACGGATGATTCGTTACTTTAATAAAGAAAAAAAAGTAGCTGACCAGACTATATCCAAAATAAACGATATGAAAAGCGCAATAAGCAATGGAAGATAATTCGGATGTCAGTATGAGTTTTTAAACAAATTTGTACATATGGAGCTATAAACCGAGAAGGAAATTTTATGAAAGAATTAGTTGTAATAAGCGGTAAAGGTGGAACAGGTAAAACAAGTATAACAGCCGCATTTGCGTCACTTGCCCAAAATGCAGTGCTTGCTGATTGTGACGTTGACGCTGCGGATCTACACCTTGTTTTGTCGCCGGCGATTAAACAAGAATCTGATTTTTCAGGCGGCAGGCAAGCTTCTATTATTACTGAAAAATGTATCGGCTGCGGAAAATGTGCAAATATGTGCCGATTTGGTGCGATAAAATTAAACGGCTTGGCTAATGATATTATTGGAAAAACATATAAGGTGGATTCTGTTTCCTGTGAGGGTTGCAAGGTATGTGTGGAATTCTGTCCCGTTGATGCTATCTCTTTCGAGCCTGCCGTAAATGGTAAATGGTTTATTTCCGATACGCGTTTCGGTCCTATGGTTCATGCAAGGTTAGGGATCGCTGAAGAAAACAGCGGTAAATTAGTAACGCTAATTCGTAAAGAAGCTAAAAGAATTGCGGAAGAGCGAAATAAAAATTTACTTATTATCGACGGCTCCCCGGGTATAGGCTGTCCAGTCATTGCATCAATTACCGGATCAGATTTGGTTCTTGTAGTCACGGAACCTACTCTTTCAGGCATACATGATCTCGAAAGAGTGTCACAACTTACCTCAAATTTCAGCATTAAAACCCTGGTTTGTGTAAATAAATCCGACATTAATCCTGATATGACAGAAAGAATAGAAAAGTATGCTAAAGAGAAAGGTCTGAAAGTTGTCGGCAAAATACCTTACGATGAATCTTTTACAAAAGCACAAATAATGAAAGCAACACTGATTGAATATACCGGCAGCGATATAGCTGAAAAAGTAAAGTCGATGTTCAGAGAGATTACTTACTCTCTTGGATAGCTGAAATATTCGATGTTGGTAATGCCTGATTCTGGAAAACCTTACATTCAGCAATATAGACAAAGCCAGGCATCTCAATCGTTTAATGAATCGATCAAAACAATTTTGGAACTTGATAAAAAAAAGAAATATATCTCAGAAAGGAGATTATAAAATGCAAATAGCTATTCCATTAGTACAGGGAAAATTAAGTCTTCACTTCGGCCATTGTGAGCAATTTGCCATAATTGACATCGAAAACTCAAAAATCATTGGCAGGAATGACGAAACACCACCCGCTCATGAGCCTGGTGTGTTGCCGAAATGGCTGCATGAAAAAGGTGTAAACGTTATTATTGCCGGGGGTATGGGCCAGCGTGCACAGCAGCTTTTTACACAAAATGAAATTAATGTCGTTATTGGTGCTCAAGCTGGCAGTCCCGAGGAACTTGTTTCTGCTTATTTACAAGATACCCTTGAAACAGGAAGTAATATTTGTGATCACTGATTTGGTTTAAAAAGCCATAAAAAAATCACAAATAACGAAAGGAAGTGATTTAGACAATGAAAACCGCAGACGATACTGCTGTCAATATACACAATTTTGTACACCAAAGATGCGTTGCTTGTGGTAATGCAAATGTAAAAGGTCTGCATTTACGATTTGACACTTCTATTGATGGAAGTGTCAAAGGTAAATTTCAATGCAGTGAAATATTTGAAGGCTATTCCGGCATATTGCATGGCGGAATAATCTCGCTGATTTTAGATAGCGCAATGGGTAATTGCATGTTTGCACGCGGTCTGGCAACTGTAACAGTAGAAATGACCACAAAATATAAACATCCTGTTGTAACTAAACAGGATGCGACTGTATCCGCTAAAATCACACGCGTTTCACATCCTCTGTATTTATTGGAGGCAGAGATTGCTCAGGGCGGGAAAGTTAAAGCTATAGCAACTGGCAAATATTATGATCAACCAAAATTAATTGACTCAAGTAAAGTGGTTTAATAATGCAATACACAGATAAGGTAATCGAACATTTTATGAATCCGAGAAATACGGGAGAAATCCCGAATGCGGATGGTGTTGGAACAATTGGCTCAGAAGAATGCGGTGATATGATACGAGTATGGATTAAAGTTTCCGATGATGAACATCTTGTTGATATCAAATATAAAGTATTTGGTTGCCCGGCGGCAATAGCCTGCTGCAGCATGATGACTGAGCTTGCAACAGGTAAACATGTCGATGATGCCTGGAATCTTACCGATGAACAGGTTGCCGAGGCGCTTGGAGGTCTGCCCGAATATAAATATCATTGTTCTAATCTCGCGGCATCAACCCTTCATGAGGCTATAATGAATTAT
>CAYSHS010000490.1:0-2572 GCA_964430845.1 uncultured Pirellulales bacterium
GCATGTCGAGGCTAAACCCGGAATAGCCAAACGGCTAAGACGGGATTTTTTTTGGACTTAAATAAATGCTTATTGGAGGTATAACTATAATGAGTAATATAAAAAATATTTTGAAAGAAAGATTGACAGAAGAAAATTACAGCAAACTGATGGCTGTTGATAACACAAAGATACACAATTTTTTAGCTGATGCTATAGAATTGACAAATCCTGATGAAGTTTTTGTTTGTACTGATTCTGATAAAGATGTAAAGCGTGTTCGTGAAATGGCTATCGAGGCCGGCGAAGAAGGAAAGCTTACAATTGCTGGTCATACATATCATTTTGACGGCCCCGAAGACCAGGGCCGAGATAGAGAGGTAACAAAATATCTCGTACCCAAAGACCAGACTTTGAGTAGGGCATTGAACCAGATAGAAAGAGAAGAAGGATTAAAAGAAATCCGCGGCCTGATGAAAGATTCCATGAAAGGCAAGACAATGATTGTGCGTTTCCTTTCACTGGCACCAGCCGGTTCTGTGTTCAGTATTCCATGCCTTCAGGCTACCGATTCGTGGTACGTTGCGCATAGCGAGGACCTGCTTTATAGAAGTGCCTACGAATATTTCTGCACTCTTGGTAAAGATGAGAATGTTTTCTGCTTTTTGCACTCGGCAGGTGAATTAAACGAAAGAAAAGTCAGTGCCGATGTAGAAAATAAACGAGTCTATATGGATTATACAATAGACACGATTTATACCGTCAATTCACAATACGGCGGCAATACGATGGGACTCAAGAAACTTGCACTAAGACTAACAATTCGCAAAGCAGACAGAGAAGGCTGGCTTGCGGAACACATGTTTGTTTCCGGCGTTTATGGTCCGAGCGGTCGCAAGACATACCTGGCAGGAGCTTTTCCAAGCGCATGCGGCAAAACATCTACCGCCATGCTGCCCGGCGAAAATATTCTGGGCGATGACATCGCTTATTTCAGGAAAATCGACGGCAAGGTTCGTGCCGTCAATGCCGAAAACGGAATTTTCGGTATTATTCAGAGTGTTAAAGAACAATCAGACCCGATTATCTGGGATGTTCTGCATAAGCCGGGTGAAGTGATTTTCTCGAATATTCTTGTATCAGACAAAAAACCATACTGGCTCGATATGGGTCAGGAGATACCTGGTAAAGGAATCAATTTCACTGGCGAATGGACAAAGGATAAAAAAGACGCAAAAGGAAACAACGTTCCATGTGCTCATAAAAATGCACGTTACACGGTAACTCTTAAAGCACTGGAGAATTGTGATCCTGAATTAAATAATCCCAACGGCGTTGAGCTTGGCGGTATAATGTACGGCGGACGTGACAGCAAGGCTTCTGTTCCTGTTCAGCAAAGTTTCAACTGGGCACACGGTATCATTTCATACGGCGCATCGCTCGAAACCGAAACTACATTTGCAATTATTGGGGCAGAAGGCAAGATTGAAATTAACCTGATGAGTATTCAGGACTTCCTTGCAATTCCGTTCGGCAAGTACATTCAGAATAATGTCGAATTTGCCAAAGATATTAAGAATCCGCCGCTTGTTTTTGGTGTGAATTACTTCCTCAGGGACAAAGAAGGCAAATTTCTCAACGGAGTTCGTGACAAACACGTTTGGGTCAAGTGGATGGAATTGAGAGTCCATAATGAAGTCGATTCAATCAAATGCCCGACTGGTCTTATTCCATGTTATGACGACCTTGCAAAACTCTTTAAGCAGGTTCTCAATAAAGATTACTCAAAAGAGGATTATATAAATCAGTTCACTATTCGTGTACCTGAGAATCTTTCAAAAATCCGGCGTGTAGAAAAATACCACAAGGAAAACATACGGAATAATCCTGCGATAGTTCACGAAACACTAACGAAAACACAGGAGCTTTTGAAGGAAGCAGCCGCTAAATACGGCGATTATATTTCACCATTTGATTTAGCTGATTAGACTATTTTGTTGCCCTGATATTTTTCGGTTAGAATTTATAAATCATGCTTAAAGAAACCGCCGGTGCATGGCAGCGATATGAACCTGTTGTTGTGCCATAATAGTTTCTCTTGTTGAAATCTTTGTTGAAAATACCGAGCAGGTAATATCCATCGATACCAAATGTCAGGTTCTTACCCGGTTTATATTGAATCCCTGCATTGAGATAATAGTTGCCTCGATAGCTGCGCTTCCAGCCGGTATCGACATTACTATTATTAGATTCGACGTAGTCTTCCATACCGGGAAATCCCCAGTATGCGCGAAATGAGCTGTCAACTGTCCACTTGTCGCTTAGCTTATGTTGTGCGGTTATCTTTGTTACATTGTTAGACCAGTTGGCCAGATCATCATACGGTTCTGCTGCTATAAATGTGCTTCTGCCTTCATCGAGATTAAAATCATATAATTGAGTAAAACCGTGAGAAATCGCAAGACGTGTTTTTTTCGTATGGTATGAGGCTTCCAGCTCGAATCCCCAGTCTCTCTGTGTTCCAATATTAACAGTTGCCTGATCCTCATCAGACCATCCAAGAACGTCGAGATTATAGTGTACATATACAGAA
>CAYSHS010000491.1:0-2571 GCA_964430845.1 uncultured Pirellulales bacterium
AGGTTCTTTGTTATAAAAAGAGTTTTGCAAAAGTTCAATTAAAAGTTAATAAGAAAATACCAGGACAAGAATCCTGATATTATAAACTCAAGCCCCTGTGGATATCTCGCTTTTTCCTCTCCCTCCGCAAACACGGGGGCTTTTTTTGTAAAGACTTCAAAAACCAGCAAAAGTAAAAAAAACAGAATTTGACTCAATTGCACTTATGAGTTGAATCCGCCAAGTTCAGCTAATAATTTATTTATTGCCTTTTAGGCTGGGATAATATAAAAATTTGTACGAAATAAATAGATATTTTGAAGAAAAATGTGCCTTAGTGCGTATATTGCAGTGGATACGAAGTGAAGGATTTATCTTTGGAGCCGAATAGAGAACCTGGTGTTTGCCGGGAAGAACTGGTCGCGATTCAACAATGTCGCCGCGGCTCAAGGAAGGCCTTTGAAGTTTTAGTGAACAAATATATGAAAGATGCATATTTTATTGCATTGGGATTTGTGGGCAGTCGTGAAGACGCACAGGATTTGTCGCAGGAAGCATTCGTTCGGGCATTTCGAAATATAAAGAAAATCAGACCTGAATGCGGATTTTTTCCCTGGTTTTATCAGATTCTGAAAAATTTGTGCATAAGCCATTTGAGGAAAAAGAAGCACAGAAATGCGGCTTCTCTTGATGTGGAAGGATGCCCTGAAGCAGAAGCGCCGAACGATAACTTTTCTCCCGAGGAGATAGCCGATAGAAACGAGACGAAAGACAGACTCTGGCGGGCTATCGGAAAGCTCGATGCAAGGCATCGCGAGGTAATTATTCTGCGGCATTTTCAAAACATGTCTTACGAACAAATGGCCAGGTCATTGTTTTGCAATAAAGGAACTGTTACCAGCAGATTATATTATGCACGCAAGCATCTGGAAGAATTATTAAGCACTCGTCAATCTTCCATCCAACAGGAATCATCCTCTGACGAAATACAAGAGATGACGGACGATGGACAGGATTTGAGTGGCAAGAAAGGGGGTATGCCAAATGACATGCCATGACTGGAAAGACATGATGATGGGCTACCTGGACAACGAACTGGACGAGGAACAAAGAAAAAAGTTCGAAGAGCATCTTAAAGGATGCCCTGAATGTATCAGGGAATTGAAATATTTTAAGGATATTAAAGTAATTACAGATGAGGTGACATTAATCGAGCCGGAGGACAAGCTCTGGCATGATTACTGGAGCGGCATATATAACAGAATCGAGCGCTGCACAGGTTGGATTTTCTTTTCCATAGCGGCTATTATTTTAATAATATTCGGCGGATTTAAAGCGATAGAAGAAGTCATCGAAAATCCGGAAGTGGAATTCATTTTTAAGCTGGGTCTTGTTTTATTAATAATCGGCCTTGCGATTTTACTTGTATCTGTCATGCGTGAAAGACTGTATTTCCGGAAAAAGGACAGGTATAAGGATGTTAGGAGATAAAAAATGCTTTTGTCAACGACAAATACGATTTACGGCAGGAAAATTATTAGTCAGCTTGGGCTTGTTCGGGGAAATACTATTCGTTCGAGACATATAGGCAAGGATATTATGGCCAGCCTTCGTAATATTGTCGGAGGCGAAGTTGAAGAATATACGAAATTGATGGCGGAATCACGCGAGCAGTCGATTGACAGGATGGTTGATGAAGCGAAAAAACTGGGCGCTAATGCTATTGTCGGAATCAAGTTCTCGACAACAGAAATTATGGGAAGAGCCGCGGAAATATTGGTTTATGGAACTGCGGTTGTTGTCGAAGAACAAAAATAGAATACGTTGCTTTTTTGTTTCTCTTTGAAAGAGATATGAAAATGAAAAAAATGTGCAAGATGATAATTGCAGCGGTGCTAATGTATATAGTTTTCTTTTCTAATATTAGTAATGCCGTAGAGCCTGATATAGAAGACACATGGATGGGAACTTTGAAAGTTTCTGCCAATGGGATACGACTTGTATTCAAAATCAGCAAGGACAAGAACGGCTCATTTATAGCGACGATGGATAGTCCTGACCAGGGAGCAACTAATCTTGCCGTAAGCAAGGTTACTTGTGAAAACAACAAGCTGCTGCTCGAAGTACAGCTTATCAGAGGCAGCTTCGAGGGAACATTACAACCTGATGGCTCTTTTGATGGCCAGTGGAAACAGGGTGGTTTGTCTTTACCTCTTGTCCTGAAACGGACTATCGAAGCGCCTAAAATAAATCGTCCGCAGGAACCTGAAAAGCCGTATCCTTATATTGAGGAAGAAGTGACTATACAAAACACCCAGGCAAAAGTTAAACTTGCCGGGATACTGACAATTCCATATTCAGAAAAACCATGTTCGTCTGTTATCCTGATTTCCGGTTCCGGCGCAGAAGATCGTAATGAAACGATTTTTGGTCATAAGCCATTCTGGATTTTGGCTGATTACTTAACACGTCAGGGAATAGCTGTTTTGCGTGTTGATGACCGAGGGGTAGGCGGCTCGACTGGTGATACAATGAGTTCGACGAGTGAGGATTTTGCCGGTGATGTAATTTGTGAAGTGAATTTTCTCAAAA
>CAYSHS010000492.1:0-2564 GCA_964430845.1 uncultured Pirellulales bacterium
GATCGTGATTGTCGTTGTGATCGTGATGGCCGCACTCCTGGGGACGACCGATTTTGGCTTTACGTTGTTTTTTAGATGGCTATTTAGTTAATATCGTATCTCCGTAGAAACGTCAGGCTAAGGTGACCAAATGCAGTGGTACGTTTTACGAGTTGCAGCAAATAAGGAAACTCAGGTAAGAGACGCCCTCGCGCAGAAGGTTGAAAGAGAGGGCTTAGCTGATATTATAGGCAGAATTGAGGTTCCTATGGAGCGGATTAAACGTATTCGCGGCAATAAGCAGACAGTTCATAATCGTAAATTATATCCTGGTTATGTTTTTATGGAAATGGAGCCTACCGATGATGGACGTGTTCAGGAAAAAGCGTGGTTTATGATTAAAGGAACGACCGGTGTGGGGGATTTTATAGGAACAGACGGCATTCCTACTCCGATGCGTGATACCGACGTAGCAAAAATGCTCATGGAAGCGGAAAAGCCTGAAGAAACACCGAGCATCAAGGTTGAGTTCAAAAAAGGTGATATGATCAGGATTCGGGAAGGCGCTTTCGAGAATTTCGAAGGTGTCGTGGATGCAATTGATACCGAAAGAGGTATTGTTAAAGTAATAGTCTCGATATTCGGGCGCAGCACGCCGCTCGATATTGAGTATTGGCAAATAGAAAAAATATAAGTTTGGATGGGTGGTTAAAAATTCCTGGATAAGAGAAAAAAGAATTGAAGGTGATTAATGGCCAAAGAAATAGCAGTTAAAATTAAATTGCAAGCCCCCGGCGGGAAGGCAACTCCGGCTCCGCCAATTGGACCTGCTTTGGGTCAGCATGGAGTTAATATCGGGCAATTTATCTCGCAGTTTAATGAGCGTACGAAAGAATTGAATGGTACGATAGTTCCGATTGTAATCTCGGTTTATAAGGACAAAAGTTTTACCTTTGAGGTAAAAAGTCCTCCCGCGGCGGTATTATTGAAGCAGGCAGCCGAGGTTGCAAAAGGCAGCGGCGTACCAAACAAGGAAAAAGTCGGTAAAATCACTTCAGCTCAGTTGCGTCAAATCGCAGAGAAAAAATTCAACGATTTGAACGCATACGATATAGAAAATGCCGAACAGTTGATTAGGGGAACTGCCCGGAGCATGGGCATAGAAATAGGTGAATAACAAAATATTGTAAGCTATACGAGAAAAAACAATGCGATTAAGAAGCAAAAGATATAAGAGCGAAGCACAGGCAACAAACAAAGAAGCAATGAATCTTCCTGAGGCAGTGGAAAAAATAAAGTCGTTTAAGTCAGTGAAGTTCGACCAGAGCATAGAGTGCGCGCTTCAATTAGGAATAGATTCCAAACAGGCCGACCAGTTAGTACGAGGCTCAATATCATTACCTCACGGAATCGGTAAGCAGAAAAAAGTTATCGCTTTCTGTGACGATTCAGATGCCGAAGCGGCAAAAAAGGCCGGAGCTATTGAAGCCGGCTCAGATGAATTGATTAAGAAGGTTACGGATGGCTGGATGGATTTCGATGTTGCTATTGCTTCGCCTAAAGTTATGGGAAAGGTTGGAAAGCTTGGACGAGTTCTCGGACCGCAGGGAAAGATGCCCTCTCCGAAAAACGGAACTGTAACGAATGACATTGTAACTGCAGTAGCGGAATTTACCGCGGGCAAAGTCGAGTTTAGGAACGATACCGGCGGAAATGTCCATGTGGTAGTTGGAAAACAGAGTTTCGAGACAAAAAAGCTTGTCGATAATATCGAAGCTTTTGTTTCTTATGTTAAGAAAATAAAACCGGCCTCTGCAAAAGGTACATATATAAAGAAAATGAGCATATCAGCAACGATGAGCCCTGGTGTGCTTGTCAATGTCTGACAATTTATCATCGATTATCAATTAAGCAATAAGAGAAGCAAGAATGAGCAAATATGTAAAAGAATTATTGCAGTCGGAATTGGAAAAGAAAATCTCCGACAGTAACGTAAATGAGTTTTTGGTCATAAGCGTAAAAGGTATGGGTGGTGTTGATAATAACCTTATGCGCGGTGAACTTAAGAACAAAGGCATCAAATTGGCCGTAGTAAAGAATTCACTGTTTAAAAAAGCGTTGCATAGTAAGCAAATGGACTCAGCGGCTTCGTTGTTTAGCGGGCCTTGTGCTATTGCTTACGGCAGTGACAGTATAGTGGATGTTGTCAGGGAAATGACCGAATGGTCAAAAAAGATTCCCGCGATAGCAGTTAAAGGAGCTTTTCTTGACGGCTCAGCGCTGGATGCCAAAGGCGCAGAAGCGCTGGCAAATATGCCGACAAGGACAGAGTTACTGGGTGAGATTGTTATGCTTTCACAATCTGTCGGCAGAAAAATCGCGGCAATCATCGGCGCTCCTGCCGGTATTATCGCCGGCTGCATAGAAAAAATTGCCAAAGGCGAAGAAAAACAAGCCGCATAAAATTGAATATGATAGTTCCTGTATGGCTGTCCAGATTCTTAAATGAAGGGTTAAACGAAACGGTGGAGTTTCGGCTACCATCAGGCTTTAAAAGATTGGAGTTTATAAAAATGTCAGAAGAA
>CAYSHS010000493.1:0-2561 GCA_964430845.1 uncultured Pirellulales bacterium
AGCCGCACTCAATTGTTGTTCTTCAAGAATTTTGTCAATTGCGGCTCTCTCCAATAATTGAATATCTTCTTTTTGTAATAATTCCACCTCAAGAAGCGATACCAGGGGCGATTTATCCAATCCTGAAGTTTTATCCGCAATCAACGCTACGCTTATTTTATTACCTGAATCGGCAAAGGTAAAATTGGTCAGAGATAGTATTACGGCTGATACGAGAATGACTTTTTTAATGCGCATCTTTAGTTTTCCTAAATTGACAACAAGAGTCAAATTTTAATTTGTCAGACGCCAGATACTACTTTGCGAAATATGCTACGTAGCACGAACTTTATAATAAAGATTCCTTACGTCATCAAAAATTTCAAAAAAACTCGTTTTCTTCAGGTATTTTACACCAAAATCATTTATTTATGCAATAATTATATTAAAAGATGAAAATAATATTAAAAAACCGAATCTTTCTATAAAAACGAAATAGCTTGAAATCATACGTATTATAAAGTAATGTTTTTGCTGATGTCAGGGTGGGTTATTGGTTTTGGAAAACAGTATTTGGTGATTGGATGAATTTGTTTTGGGCGATTATACTTTTAGCCGGTGGGCTGGTGATACTTTGGAAAGGTGCTGACCTGCTGGTCGCCGGTGCGGTTGGACTGGCAAAACAATTCGGTATCAGCTCGCTGATTATTGGTTTGACTGTTGTCGCTATGGGAACATCAGCTCCTGAAGTAGCGGCCAGTATTGCAGGAGTTCTGCAAAAATCCAACGGCGGCGATATAGCAATAGGCAACATTTTCGGCTCCAATATTGCCAACCTGATTCTTGTCGGAGGGCTTGTCGCTCTTATCAGGCCGCTCAAGGTACAAAAGCTCACGCTGCAAAGAGAAATACCTGTTATGATTGGCGTTGCATTGCTTTTATGGCCTTTGCTGCATAATGGCTCGCTATCCCGCATGAGTTCGGCGTTATTAATGATTGTTTTTATTGCGTTAATTACGATGATGATAAATGCTGCAAAGCGTGAGTCGAAAAAGGCAAGACTCCATGAGTACGAGCTTGACCCAAATGCCAAAAAATATCAGGCTAAAGATATAAAAAAATGTATTTTGTTCGTTGTTACAGGCCTGGCCGGACTTGCACTCGGCGCCAAAATGACTGTCTCCGGCGCAATTTATATCGGCAAGGAAACTTTCGGTCTGAGTGAGGGCGTTATTGCCCTGACTGTGATTGCACTGGGAACGTCACTGCCTGAGCTTGTTACGTGCGTTGTAGCAGCAGTAAAAGCGGAGCATGACATTTCCGTAGGTAACCTTGTCGGCTCGAATATCTTTAATACACTTCTTGTTACAGGTACGGCGGGGCTGGTAAAGCCGTTCGATATCTCGCCAAGATTCGCAGGAGGTGAAGATTACTGGATAATGATTGCAGCCGGTATAATTTTCGCCGCCGCGGCGATTATCGGCAAGCGTACGATAGGCAGAATAGCGGGAGTTGTTTTACTGTGCGGGTACGCGGCATATATTATTTACCTGTTCAATAACGGCTCATAAGAATTAACTGCATCAGGCCTTTTCTAATCAGCATGACAGCTATTGCAGCTAATAATAAGCTGGTGATTTTCGATAGTGCTTTTGTGCCTGCCTCTCCGAGAATCTTTATCAGAATTTCAGACATGCTGAAAACTGCTCCGGCAAGAAGTATATTTACTATAATTGAAATGATTGTCGCCTGAAGGCCATACTCGGAAATAATCAGCATCGACGTTGTCAGCACTGCAGGACCTGCTATAAGTGGCGTCCCAATTGGTACTGCGCCAAGCTCCGAGCCGGGGCTTCGTCTTTTCTTGGTCGGATTGGCAATATCGATAATGGCAAGCGAAAACAGTATTGCTCCGCCTGCAATCATGAAATCTCCCATTTCAATACCAAGCAGCTTAAATATTGCCTTGCCTACGAGCACAAAACCGAGTGCAAGCACAGTCGCTGTAATCATAGACTGAATAATTACTTTCATTCGCTCTTTTTTCTCGATATCCTTTGTGAGCGAAATGAACATAGGCAGCACACCGATTGCATCAACCGCCACGAAAAGAGGTATGAATGCCAGTAAAATATCTCTTATCATTGAGTTTCTTTCCAAAATATATTGAATAATAAAAATCAATTTTCATAAAACTATTGTATTTATTTCTCATAAAAAACACAAAAATATTTTATTTAGAGTAAAATACAACTCTTGTATGTCATATATGTACAATCGGTTGTTCTGATATCAGAAAAGTGAATTTCAGATGCTCGAAGATAAAATACTATTGTGGAAATTTAAGACCGGCGGCAAAGATACTTTGCGGGCCATATACGACAAATACGCTGACGACTTACTCAATCTTGCGGCGAATCTGCTCAATGACTCATCAGCCGCTGAGGACGTTGTTCAGGATGTTTTTGTTACTCTCGCATAGTCGGCGGACAAAATCAATTTGCGGGAGAATTTAAAAGGTTATTTATTGACCTGTGTCGCAAATCGTTCGCATGATTACAGCCGCTGGAAAACTCGGCAGC
>CAYSHS010000494.1:0-2554 GCA_964430845.1 uncultured Pirellulales bacterium
GGTTCAGGATTTGGTAAAGAGAGGCGAATTAATGGCTTATGAATCCCCTGAATACAATTGCAAGCAGAGAAACCTGTAGGAATATAAGCAGGTGCGGCTTTCCATAAAATGAGCTTACCCAGGGAGCGGCAAGCATTGCAACCGCGAAAAGTCCCAGGCCGCGTGCCGCCTGAAACCACCATGTCGCATTAAGATATTCATAATCAGAGCCGCGTTTGTTTTGAATTACTGACAGCTTTATGCCTACTTCGGACAACTGCTCGAATACGTTCACGAGAACCAAAACTATTGCCATCAGCCCAAACTGGTCGGGGGCTAAAATTCGCGTTAAAATCATCGTGCGAACAAGACGCAATGCACGCTCTACTCCCGCACCGGCACTCAGCTTCACGAGGCCCCTTGCACTTTTGGCTTTAAGGTTCTCACCCTGCAACAGCTTTATTTTATCAGATATTATTTCTTTAATATTAAACACAGTTTTTTTATACTAATACCAATGTAATACTTCATATCATTACGGAGTGATGACATCTTATGCTTGTTTCTTTGACAGTGTTTTAATTATGTTATTTACGCTCAGCATATCGATAATCTCATCATCTGAAAAAGCAACGGCAAATTTCTCTTCCAGCGCCAGGATTAAATTCATATGTTTTAATGAGTCCCAGTTTGTTATCGTCTGAGGCGAAGAATCCTCATTTAGCCGGTCAATCGGCACGTTCAGAACCTGGCTTACAATTTCAAGCACTTGTTTTTGCATACTTATATCTCCGAGTTGATTTTATGAAATAATTCATTTCCTGATTCTGCCGTAGCATTCAGCTCATACTGAAAAAAAAGTTTTCCATTATTCGTATTTTCCACTAAATGTTTAAAGCCCCTTTTTATGTAGAAATCCCGAACCTGACTGTTTTTAGCGGTAGAATAATACTCACCAACAGCAATTTTACAACCTCGCTTCCCGGCGAGCTTAAGTGCCTGAGCAAGAAAGACATCCTCAACACCCCGTCCGAGCACACGGCAAGAGAGCAAAAACGTATCAAATAATGACTTATTGTCATGGTATTTCAAAATGCAGACCCCGACTATTCCGGAATCCCCGAACCTGTCTTTAAGTTTTAGATAAATAACATCTGACCGGTCGCTATTAGCAAAGGTTTTAATGTCAGCTTCGGTATAACGCTTTGTAGTTAAGTTAAACTGATTCGTTTTTTGAGTAAGCTGGGCAATTCGCGGGATTGAAAACTCATCTGCAAAACTAATGTCTATCTCCATTTCGAGGGATTTCAAATAAGTCTTTATGTCTGTTGCCTGAACCTGAAGATTCTTACGGGCAGCTTCAGCCCTGTACATGGCTGTGCGACTTTTATCCTCAACTGATAAAGTCAATGTGTCAAATAATCCGCACGATGCTAAGATGTTTTTATATTCCATTACCCTGTTCTGAGGCAAGTGGATAACTTCTACTTCAGGCAGGGTTTTACGAACCAGGTTGACTTCAAACTCACTGTCATCTATGAAAACCATGCTGTCCATACCGATATTCAAATTCATCGCTATCTGCCTGATGTTAGCAGCTTTATCGCGCCAATTGACCTGGGCGGCGGCAATATGTTTTTCTTTTAGAATCATGTCAGGGTGTTTTCTAAAAACTTCCCAAACGTCCTCCTCGTTGTTTTTGCTGCATAAAGCGAGTATTACGCCGCGATTATGGAGATTAAGAATTTCCTGCTGGAATTCATAATAAGCTGAGCCTGGATAAGTCTGCCCTAATTTGATTCCTGCCAAACCATCTTCTCCAGTAATCCCGCCCCAGAGAATATTATCACAATCCATGACCAGACATTTCTTCGATTTACCTTTAAGTACCCTGATAAACTTGAAATCCTCCATCGCAATTTCACGCAATGCTTCTCTTGTATATGGCGCTCGTCCTATATGCCAGAAACGTTGGTCGTAATATTGATTCACACCTAACCTGGCCTGGCATAGGCTCAAGTCAACAAAATATGCATTATCATGGCTCTTTAAAGAGTACCTTAAAAATTCATTGAGAGCATTTATTGCCGCACGCTGACTTAAAGAAGACTGACTATCCAGAATTCCCAAAGCAGGGTAAACCGGCAGCTCGAATCCATGCCACAATACTGCGGCGTTTGTCTGGCCGCGAATCCCTGCAAGTACTTTTTTTATATATTCTTCTATTCTGCTTGCTTCTGTTTTTATTTCATCAGCATTTAAGGCAGCGTATTTCGCAGATAGGTACGGTGACAATGTTTCTAATTTGGAAAAAATCAGGATGAAATCTGTTTTCTTATCCAGGAATTTATTTTGTTCATCAGCCGCCTCCTGGAATATATTGTCATATCCTCCGAAAGCGACCTCTGCATTAAAACCTATATCATGTCCTAAATACCTCAGATACGGCTCGATAGACTCAATCATGATGTTACGCAGCACACAGATATTGAGTTTTGGCAACTGACTCAGGTCAGCATGATTAAGAAAATCCTGAATTTCCGAATATGAAAGATTTAACATAATATTTGTGTTT
>CAYSHS010000495.1:0-2550 GCA_964430845.1 uncultured Pirellulales bacterium
ACCTATATAGATATAGTCATTAGAGTCTATTGTAATTCCCTGAGCGACACTATTTGTGTCGGGCACTATATAGTTAATTATTTCTTGTCCATCGCTATCACGATGCCCAATCAGTCTTCCCATTACAGGCTCATAATATGTGTAGTTTGTTCCAACTCGGAAAAGATTATGCTGAGAATCTAAAACCATCCCACGGGTGTAATCTTCTTTAGCACCTGAAGTGTAATGACGAGACGGACATGACCATACAAGACTGCCAGAGCTTGTAAGTTTGATCAAAGTGCTGGGTTCATATGAGAAGGACCCGACGTGTCCCGCAACATAAACATTGTCTGACTCATCTGTTATTACATCCTTGACGTACTCGAAACCGGTACTGCCGGTATAGGACCATAATTCCGTGTCAAACTCAGAATTGTACTTCCAGATAGTATAACCTGACCAGGAGGGCATAATATATAGATTACCACTGCTGTCTACCCATCCATTCATAGAGATTCTTTCTCCGGATTTCGTTACTTCTCTATAAGGCACCCATATTTGATCACCAGTCAAGGCATTCAGCTTATCAATTCGTGTGGGGATGCCGTAGGAACTGCCATTATAATGAAACACCATAACATTGTTGTTGTCGGGTGTAAGTTTTACTCTACTGATGACATTATATACTACACCCGAACCATTTGGATCTGCCTGCCAAATCACTGGAATGGTTGCATTGGCAAACCCCGACATCATTAATGTCAGCCCAATTACACAAATCCCTAAAATTATCTTCTTCATTTTCTCTCCTCTTCAAAAAGTGTAGTTAGTGTGGAATGGATTGAGCGCACGCATGTTTATGGAAATGGGATTTCTCTAAGCGGTGTGTTGCTACTCTCATACCCTTCTGTTTCTCCTCATTGCCATTTGGCCCCCTACCAAGCGGCGTAGGTTGATACTATGGAGATAATCTTTGAAATGTCAAGAAAAAAATAAAAAAAACAGCAGGCAGCGTTCAGCGGACAGCGTATAGCAAAAAGCTTATAAATCCGAAATCCTAAACCCTAAATCCGAAACAAATTCCAAGGACCGAATGACAAAAACTGGATTCCCGCATCCTTCGACGCTGCTCAGGACGAGTTACGCGGGAATGACAAACGAGGAGATTGCTTCGACCTTCGGTCTCGCAATGACGAAACTACGGCACCCCTGCATACGACGCTCTAAAGCAGGATGGACGGAATGGACACATGGAATAAAACGTCCAAATTCGAACATTGAACTTCGAACTTTCAACCTGCTAAGCGAAAAACGGCGAAAAAGGGGAAAAAAAAGTTTTTTAAAAAATATAAAAATTTTGTAAGAGCATAAACAACAGTGGGATATGAAAGCAGTGAAGCGAAGTTATACAAATGTTTAAAACAAATGTTTAAAACAAAATTTTAAAACATTTGTTTAGCGCAAGCGCGCAAGCGCTTTGGAGGCAAAACCCAACTTTTTAAATTTTTTTTTATTCCTTACGGTATAAGCACTTAAGTGCATTTAGGGGGTTTGTCAAAACACGAATTTTCGACACAAACGCGCAAGTTCGCGCCATGGGGTAGAGGGACGCGCGATGCGAGAGAGGAGAAAGGAGACAGTTGAAAAAAGGCAGAAAACAAAAGGCGGAAGAAAATGATTGAGAGATTGATAAATAGCGAGGGTATGTGATGGCATTTGACCTTTCAATTTTTAACAGGAATGAACAGGAACTGCTAAACGCGGATTATCTCGACTGGCTGGTCGATGAGCGGTCGGTGGAGATACAGGCGCATTTCGGAAAACTTTGGGAGTATTACACAAATCCGGTTATGGATTTGCACCAAACAAGCGCCGGCTCGGTTGGGCGGAAAGTCAACGAAAGCGGTAAGTGAGTGTTTTATCTAATATCTTTAAGTCAGGTAATTCCTTCAGTGCTGCAAAAGCAGCTTTCTTAAAATGAGGACGGTTACAGTGACCATAAATAGTCATTAGACGTCGAAAGATCCTATGGTTTTTAATAGAAAGATTCTTAATGGAGTGTGGTAATTTCCGTCTAAAACGGGCGGCTAATTTGCTAGTTGTTTTTAAATATCGTGTTATTTTTTTAGCATTCTTTTTGTCTTCGGTATCTATGCCTTTAATTTTATCATATACCCCATCAACAATTTCATAATCAGAATTATCCATCTCTTCGTTAAGCTTCTTACCGTGTAGAATATCCGTTTTGCTCCCTTGCAGATTTAAGTAAAGTGACCTAAGAGCTTCATTGATAATGAAAACCACCTGTTTTGCATCACTTTCTTTTTTTGTAGATACTTTAACATCATCAACATAACGAAACCATTTTGCCTGATTCTTTTTGCAAAACTGAATCAGTGTTGTATCCAAAGGGATCAAATAAATATTTCCTAAGAAGGAAGATACATCATTACCTTGTGGGATGCCCCTTTCAATAGGTGTACCTGTACTTGTAGACCTTGTCCATCCTTTCAATATTCTAAAAAGCACATGGATAATTTTGTCTTCTCTTCCTTTTAAATGGGCACG
>CAYSHS010000496.1:0-2539 GCA_964430845.1 uncultured Pirellulales bacterium
CGGGAACGGCAGGTGAAACCGGAACGGGACTGGGACTGGTAATCTGCAAGGAATTTGTCGATAAAAACGGCGGCGAGATCTGGTGCACCACCAAAGTTGGCTCCGGGAGTGAATTCCATTTTACGATCCCTCGAAATAAGTAACCGTCCCTGCAGGTCCTCTTCCCCGGAAATTTCACCCCGACGACCTGTCCGGGTATTACAGGGGGGAAATCCGGATACAATCATTCAATTGTCCAGTTTTTTTATTAATAAACTGGACATATTTATTATATTTGTCTCAATGAATTTATTATGAAAGTGTCTGATTACATATCATTTAAAATAGACAGGTTTCCCAAAGGTTATATCTTCACCTATGCCGATTTTGTTACCGGGGTGAATACAAAAGAAGCTATTATAAAATCACTTAACCGGATGGCTTCTTCAGGTAAAATCGTAAAACTGGCAAAAGGTAAATTTTATAAGCCTGAGACCAGTGCTTTCGGGAACCTGCAGCCCAGCTTGTACCAGATTGTTAAAGATTTGCTCGAGGAAGATGGTAAAATAACCGGTTATCTTACCGGATACAGTATATATAACCAGTTAGGGTTAACGACACAGGTAAGCAGCATCATCCAGATTGGTAAGAACGAAACACGCCCCTCATTTAAACGTGAACGATATACCATTTCAATCATCAAGCAAAAAAATACGATAACCAGAGAAAACATTACTTTACTGCAAATACTGGATGCAGTACGGTACATTAAAAAAATACCTGATACAACCAATAGTGCTGCGGTAACGAGGCTCTTAGCCATAATTTCAGAGTTGAATGATAATGAAGTATCCTCACTTGCACGGTTAGCATTAAAATATCCGCCTGCGGCCAGGGCATTGACAGGAGCAATGTTGCAGGAATCCGGGAAGATTAATGAAACCGAAGCACTCCGGAAATCATTGAATCCCATTACAACCTTTAAACTTCCGGGCATATCCGATACCCTCTCATCGATCGAAAACTGGAATATTAAAGAATGAACTTACACAACGATAAGAAGCTTTTTAGAGATACAATAAGGGCAGCAGCACAGAATCTTAAGATAAACGAATTGTTTGTCGAGAAGGACTACTGGATTAGCCTGGTGTTACACAGACTCTCTGAAAGCAAGTTTTATAGTGACTCAGTTTTTAAAGGGGGTACTTCACTTTCAAAAAGTTATGGATTAATTGACCGGTTTTCTGAAGATATTGATATAGCAATCATCAACGAAGACAGTAAGTCCGGCAATGAAATAAGAAGCCTTATACGAAATGTTGAGAAAGAAATGACTAAAGATCTTATCGAAATTCAAATTAAGGGTCTTACAAGCAAAGGATCCAGATTTCGGAAGACTGTACATGAATATGACAGTATTGATGAAAAAAATAAAAACAATAAACTTGTTGTCGAAGTAAATTCCTTTGCGAATCCTTTCCCTCATCAGGTTCGACCGGTTAAAAGCCTGGTTTATGATTTCCTTCTTCAAACAGGAAATACAGGCATCATTGATCCGCATAGCTTACAGCCCTTTGATATTAATGTTCTGAACAAGGAACAAACCCTGTTGGAGAAACTGGTTTCATTGATCCGGTTTTCATACGATGAAAATCCGACAGAAAGTATTAAAAGGAGAGTAAGACATTTTTATGATTTGCATTTCCTGATGGATGATTCTGATTGTGCTTCTTTTGTCAAAGCTGATGGATTCATACAGAAACTCAGGGAGCTGTTGGTACACGATAAAGATATCTTCGATGATCCACCCGGGTGGCAGGATAAAACTATTGCTGAATCACCGTTGATCAGTGATTTTGAAAATATGTGGAATCAGATTCGGTCGACCTACAGAACTGAGCTATCAGCTCTGGCGTATTCTAAGATACCTGACGAAGTATATATTGCTCAATCATTTAAAGAATTAATAAAACGGATTCAATCGTAAGAGCCTGTAATTGACTAACTCTTGACTGGTAAGAGATTCACTTCGTGTGCGGGAAATAAAGTTCGTTTTCAAGAGAATCCGGGGCATCATTTCCAATACTCTTTACCAGTTCGTTCGCAATGTCAACACTTTCAATCCGCATAATGCTTTCTTCCGTGTTGCCGAAACTTAACAGGTTTATACTGCCGTACCAGACAAGCTGCTGGTCCACAACCGCAAATTTCTGGTGGATGTCTGACCTGTACACCACACCCGCCCCGGCTTTCCCGATCAGTTGAATTGCGGCCTGCCGGGCCGTGTCATTTTTGTTCTTAAAATCTCCGGCCGGCCTGGTTACGACCGTAACCTTCACCCCGTTCGAAATCGGGGTTTGCACAACCTGAAGCATCTTCAGGGTTCTTGCCTTCGTGACGTTGGGACTTACGATCAGGATTTCCCTTGAGGAATTCAGCAGGTCATTTGAAAAAACAGGTAAAAAGTTGCCGGTATTAAAGATGATATCAATATTATTCCGCTCACCGGCCGGTTCCCCTTTTACCCTGTAGCCGATTGAGGCATACCCGTTCAGTCTCT
>CAYSHS010000497.1:0-2537 GCA_964430845.1 uncultured Pirellulales bacterium
AAAATGAAGCCGCTTGCTCTATAGTCAATCCTGCAAAAAAACGTAATTTTACCAATTCAGCTTTAATTTTATCAATGCTTTCTAACTTTTGCAGGGCCTCATCTAAATAAAGTAATTCTTCCTTCTTTAGAATTTTATGTTTAATTGTAATTGTATCTTCAAATTCAATTTTGTTGAAACCACAACCTCGTTTAAGAGATTTTTTACGTCGTGCGTTATCGATAAGAATCCGCCGCATCGCTTCAGCCGCTGCATAGAAGAAATGAGTCCGGCTGTTCCAGCCCTGGGCTTCCGAGCCTACCAAACGGATATAGGCTTCATGGACTAAAGCAGTAGCCTGAAGTGTCTGGCCGGGTGGTTCCTGTGCCATTTTATGAGCAGCTATACATCGCAGTTCATCATAAACAAGGGGTAGTAATTCTTCTGCGGCTTTACTATCACCCTGCTCAATTGCATTCAGAATAAGAGTGATCTTTGTCATAATACAATACAAGCTTTGCAAAATAATTCAGGAATTATAGAAAATTTTAATGCGATTACACAAAAAAATCAAAAAAAATGTAACGAAATTGGTTCAAATGCGTCTTTATATGTAGAAAAAATGCTTTTATATGGAAATTTGGCCTGTTCTGGAATAAAATGCGGCAAACTGGAATATAAGAAATCCTGAAAAGAAAAACGAGAGTTATGAAGAGAAAGGATGTTTTAATTTCTATGGATGAAAATGGAAAAATTATTGCCTCAGGCAATTTTTCATATGGTTGAGGCGGCGTATGCCGGTACTCGTGGCGAGTGCCTGATGATTTCAAAGGCAAGTACCAGATGCTTATAAAGATTAACCTTGCGCCGTTGGAAGTAAAGATGGAGGAAGTCTGGCACTCGATTTGAAAAAATTATATTTAGCCACGCATACCGGCGGGTATTGAGATTATTTCTTATACCCGCTTTTTTTTTGAAATTTTTTATTATGTGAGGAAAGAAAATGTCAAATTGCTGTGAAAGTAATAAAAAAGGACAGGTCAACTGCCCCATTACATGGTTTGGCAATATGATACAGAATTGCTATGAATACGCGACAGATGCCAAATCCAAAGGCAAGCACATCGTAGGGATTATGTGTGAATACACACCAAGAGAATTGATTATGGCGGCAGATGGAGTACCTGTCTGTCTGTGCGGCGGTTCTGCTGAGATGATTCCCCCAGCCGAAGAACATTTGCCTGTGAATCTCTGTCCACTTATTAAATCGACATACGGCTATAACGTAAAAAAAGCGAATCCATTTATAGAAATGGCAGAGCTTATCGTAGCAGAAACAACCTGTGACGGCAAAAAGAAAATGTACGAGCTTATGTCACTGACCAGGAATGTTCATATACTCGAATTGCCTCAAAAACCTGATGATGAGGACGCAATGTTACACTGGATTAGCCAGTTACGAAATTTAAAAGCAAAGCTGGAAAAGCTTTTTGCCGTTGAAATTACAGATACCAGGATTAGACACGCTATCAGAATAATGAACAGGGAAAGACAATTGAGACGTGAATTGGCTGAATTGATGCAGGCTCCAATGCCATCAATTACAGGCAGACAGATGCTTGATTTCAAGAGCAGTATCTCAGGCATAAGCGCAGATTTTCAGCAATATTCCAATGCTATCGATATGTTCAAAAACAAGAAAAAGAAACAATGTAACGATTCTCCTGTAAGGGTTCTCTTAACGGGTGTTCCTCTTGTTCATGGTGCTGAACGTGTTCTTGATATTATCGAATCCGGCAATGGGCTGGTCGTAGCTATGGACAATTGCACGGGACTCAAGCCGATACTGGAAGATGTTGACGAAAATGCCGATGACCCTGTTATCGCTTTAGCTCAAAAGTATCTCAATCTCCCCTGCTCGGTAATGACTAAAAACGATAGAAGAATGGAAGTTCTGCGCCAAATGGCTCAGGAGTACAAACCTGATTGCATTATCGAATTGATTTGGCAGGCCTGTATAACTTATGATGTAGAATCATTTCTCGTGAAGAAACTTGCTGAACAAGAGCTTGGAATACCATACTTGCGGATAGAAACAGATTATTCTCCTTCAGATTCCGCACGCATCACGTTGAGGGTTGAAGCCCTGGTAGAAACAGTTCGGTCGAAAATTAAAAAAAATAATTAAATGGAAAAAGAATGATTTGCGCAGGAATAGACGCCGGTTCAAGAACTATAAAAGTAGTGCTAATAGACGCCTCAGGCAAGCACATTCTTGCTCAGGAGATAACCAGCCAGGGAATTAAACACGGCGAGCTTGCCGAAATACTGTTTGAAAAAGCTCTTGAAAAAAACAGCTTGAAAAAACAGGATGTTGCTTCGATAGTAGCAACCGGATATGGAAGAAATGCTGTCGATATTGCAGGCACAACCATAACAGAAATCACATGTCACGGTATCGGAGTGCAACATCTTGTACCGGATACCAGGACTATAATTGATATCGGGGGCCAGGACAGCAAGCTGATTCGCCTGGATAGCGAAGGTAAAGTTCGTGA
>CAYSHS010000498.1:0-2529 GCA_964430845.1 uncultured Pirellulales bacterium
TCCATCCAAATGGATTGTTTGACTGTTATAGCCGATATAGGAAAAGACCAGGATCGCGTCAGGATCATTCACATCAATGGTATAAATACCGTCCAGATTTGTTATGGCCCCTGAAGTTGTTCCTTCGATTACAACATTGACACCTGGGATTCCTTCTCCGGAAGAAGCATCTGTCACCTTACCCGTAACAGTAAATGGTTGAGCACAGACTTTTTCATTTGATATGCATAAAAAAATGGAAAGCAATGCAACTATTCGAAAGGATAATTTTAGATTATTTTTCATATCAATTAGGATTATAATTTTCAAAAAATTGGATGGAATCCAGCAGAATTCAATTCATTAAATCTAATTTAATCCTCACCTTAAAAATATGGTTGGACAAATTGAGACAAATGGTGGATTCTATCCTGCAACGAAGGTTAATTCATCGAAGCAATATATTCGGAGGGGGGTTTACCAAAATATTTGCTAAATTTCCTGCTGAAATATTTCGGATCATTAAATCCAACCTGAAAAGCAACCTGTGCCACTGTCTGTGAACCATCCATAAGGAGCATGGCGGATTTCTTTAATCGGATTGAATTTAAAAACTCATTAGGTGACTCATTTACCAAAAAGTTCAGTGTTTTCTGTAAAAGACTGCGACTCATACCAAGAGCTTTTCCAAGGTCAATCACTCCAAATTCTGGATTTGCAATATTCTTATCTACAATAGAAATGATTCGCATTAGAAATTCTTTATCTTTCTCACTTTTGGATATTGCTTGAATATCATTGAATATTTTGGAGGCATATGTTTTCCGTAATCTTTTTCTATTTTCTAACAGACTGTCGATTTTAGCTACCAGTAGGTTCAAATCAAACGGTTTGGAGATATAATCATCAGCACCAAATTTTAATCCACTGATGTAGTCCTTTATATCAGAGCGTGCTGACACCATAATTACCGGAATATGTGAATACATGATGTCAGATTTAATTATTTGACAGAATTCACAGCCATCCATTTCTGGCATCAATACATCTATAACAACTACATCGATAGGATTTGAAATTAGTTTGGATATAGCCTCCTTGCCATTTCTCGCTGTTATTATTTTAAATGCACCACTTAGATTATTTTTTATATATGATAGAAAGTCTTCGTTATCATCTGCAATTAACAAGGTAGGATTTAAGCTTGATTCCGACAAAAGGTTAAAATTTTTATGTTTTTCTTTTGCATTGTCATGGATAGTAGTCTGTTCAGCAAGAAGATCCATGTGCATTTTTCGGTTCATAATCGCTTTTGAAGAGTGGTAAGAGTCAACGATTTGGCTGCTTTGATACAGTTTTTCTAACGGTAACCGAACCTTAAATACAGAACCTTTTCCCAACTCGCTATTGACGATAAGAATTCCATTATGGATTTTAACAAGTTCTTTGGTTAGGTAAAGTCCCAACCCGGAGCCTTGCACTTCAAGATCTGGGGAAGACGAAATATAAAATCGTTTAAAAACACTTTTTAATTGATCGTTAGGAATCCCGGGACCGCTATCCCGTACCATGATCTCAACATATTGTTGCGTTTTGTTCTTTCTCTTTGGATTAACTCCAACGATACACATATCTCCCTCTTCTATGTTTTCCTGTTCTGTTACACTTACAATGAGGGCAATATTTCCTTTTTCCGGTGTAAATTTAAATGCATTGGAGAGGAGATTATAACAAATGTTTTCAACCTTATCCTCATCAAAAAAACCTTTAATGGTCTCAGGATAAAATGTAAAATCAAAGTCAATATTCTTATTATGAGCTAAAATTTCAAATGAATGGGCGATTTCGTCTATAAACTGAATGATGTCGAATTCGTGTACATCTATACTAGTATTTACTGTCTTCATCCTTCTTATTTCCAGCAGTTGGTTTATCAGGAGCAGTAGTTTTTTTGCATTTCTTTTTACAGTTTGCAAACTGTCATAATAAATGCTGCTATCGCTCATTTTACGGATGATTTGCTCAATAGGCAAAATGATAAGTGTTAACGGATCCTTGAATTCATGAGAAATGTGCGTGAAAAATCTCATTTGTTCTTGATTGGCCAGTTGGACCTTTTTGTTTAATTGCATTAATCTGTCTCGTTGACTGGCTATCTCTTTGTTTTGGTGCTCAAGTATTGTATTTTTTTCTTCTATCTCAGCGGTTCTTTTCTTGATCAGAGTCTCAAGTAGTTTCTTGTTTTTTTTCAGTGCATATAACCTGTACCTGATGTAACCCATTACCGAAACGCATAAGATTAATATACATGAAGCGATGAACCAGGCTCTTGCCCAAAATGGGGGTATAATATTGATTGTCAATTGAAGCGGCTCAGAATTCCATTGATCTTCAATGCCAGCTTTCAGGAGAAATTGATATGTTCCCCCTCTGAGTTTTTTAAAGCTGACATATCTTCGATTATTGCCCAGGTAGTTCCAGTTGTCATCAAATCCTTTCAGGATATATGCGTACATTATTTTTTCTGGATCTTCATAACACAACGAAGAA
>CAYSHS010000499.1:0-2528 GCA_964430845.1 uncultured Pirellulales bacterium
AACAATCACACATTAAAAGTGCTCCTTAATTTTAAATTATTCCTATATCATCTATCAATCTATTGTACACATTTACCGGATTAGCAATATCCGGCAAACATGCTCCAACGCACCTGCCGCAGCCTACACAGGCGATTTGCCCGCCTATTTTTGAGGGAACGTATTTACCCTTTCTATATAACCTGTGACGGAACCTATCTTCCCTGTTTTTCCTGAATTCATGATTACCCGCGACTTTTGTAAAACCATCCAGCAGGCAGCCGTCCCAGAATCTTTCGCGTTTGCCGCTCTTGAGGTCCCAGTCAGGCTCGTCCTGAACGCCAAAACAATAGCAAGTCGGGCAAACCTGGTTGCACGAGCCGCATGAAAAACATGTTTCGGCTTTTTCTTCCCAAACAGGATGTTTATAAGCACGTTCCAGTAATTTCGGTAAATATGAGACACTGCATTTCAACTCGTGCCTGTTCAGCTCCTTTTTATTCTTGTCCCATACGCTCTGGCGCTTTTGCAAATCATCTTTGGTTGCTTCTTTTGCATTTTCCGCGTTAGCGAGAAGCTCCTCGCCCTTTTGAGTAGCGGCTTGTGCAACGTAGCTGTTGCCAATATCAGTTAGAAGAACATCGAAACCTTCTTTAACAACCGCAGTATTCATCGAGGATGCAAAAACATTCTTCGATGGCTTTACCACATCGCAGGCTACTATAGTAGCATTATTGCGCCTGGCGAAGTAATGGCAGTCATAATTATCCCGGCTGAACAGTATATCCATCTGATTTATGGCAATCATATCGTAAGGATGCACACCAAGCAGAACAAACTTTTCGCAGTCACATTCAGATTTGTAAGTGCCTTGCTCTTCGTAAGTTACGATAGTTTCAATAGGCGGCTGAAAATACTTCTTCGGAGGCTGCAAAGTAACATCGTAATCAAGCCTAAGCTCTTTTGCAGAGTCCAGCAGACCAAAATCATACCTGTCTCCTTTAGACTTCACACCATAAACCTTAGTCGTATGGATCAGCTTATCCACAAGCATTTCAAAATCTTTTTTTGCAATTTTCTTAATACTCATTTGGATTCCCTATAATATTTCAATCATTCCTGATTCTTCTTTCATTTAATTATCTCAGCAGTTTTTCATATTTAATTTATTCTATGTTATATCTGAACTTTTGCAAAAATGAGAAAAGGCATACTTTGGAAAGAAAAAATATTTGTTTTATTTTTTCTTTTCCAAACACAAGTTATTATGTATGAATGAGTTACAAAATAATATATGCCTTTTCTCATTTTTGCAAAACTCTTGTTATATTATTCAAATCATTCAAAATTATTATTTATAATCCTTCTCATTTAATATGCCTAATATGTGAATGTGTTCACATACACAATATATAAAGAGCATACCTTATAACTATTATCAGCTTCTGTCAATAAATTTCACTTCTGTACATTTAATAGACCTGCAAAACTTCGACATGAGTTCATGGATTTAATGAGTATATATTTCTATTACCGGATAATCAAGAGAAAAATTAAAAAAATATTTCCCTTTCCCTTATAAATAACCTGCGCCGGCTACCTGTGCTTAATTCGGATTTCCGGCCGGCATAAATAGAAAGGTTTTAACTTAACGGGGTTCGCAAGCTGATTCTGCCTGGCCATTCTCCGTCCAAGAAAATAAACCCGGCCTGCTCTTGGACTCCAGTACTTGTCTTCCAGGAAATTTATACCTTCCGCCTGAAAATCCTGCCTGTGGTACAATAATCCATCCCCCAGCAGCCAAACAGGTACATTTAAGCGGGCGTATTTAGCAATAAACTCCTCTGCACCGATTAAAGAGTCAGGCTCAACCTTTACAAGGCTCACTTCTGCTGCTTCCCGAATAACATCATATAAAGCTATAAAGAACCGACCTCTTTTGGCATCAAGAACAGAAGCAATTTTTTTTATTTGCTTTATACCGGCTTTTTCATACAAATTACACGCCTTATCTTCCTGCTTTATCGCGTCAATTGCGTTAAAAGCAATTACATCAAGAGAATCCACTGCGGCAATCCTAAGTGAATTGGCAAGATACATCATTTTGGCAAATGTCGCCGCTATACGAAGTCCTGTGAAGCTGCCCGGCCCGTTGGAAATATAAACCTGCTCGATTTGATTCGGTTTAATACCGGAATTACTTAAAAGTCGCTCGATGGATGGGAAAATTTCAGCACTATGTCTCAAAAAACCGGAAAATGAGATTTCACTGATAATTCTTTCGCCCACGCCCAGTGCAACGGAGCCTGTCCTGCTGGAAGTTTCGATTGCCAAAATAACCGGTTCTTTATTCATATTACCAAATATCGTTTCTAACCTCATTTATACTATAATAAAAGCGTTTTTATTATTACTATATTTTATTCCCGCTTCGAGACGACTTGTCAATTACAGGATTATTTATAAAGATATTATCGGCCAAACACACTTAAATCAAATTTTTCTCTTGCAATAATTAAAAATTTTAGTACACTAAAATAATATAAGTC
>CAYSHS010000500.1:0-2509 GCA_964430845.1 uncultured Pirellulales bacterium
TACCACTCAAGAAAGGCATGTCATCAGTAATAATTACAAACACAAAATCACCAAGTCTGGGCCGCCCCTACTTTAAACCAATACATATCGATTTGAATGTTAATACAGATGACGAAATCGATGTAACGATTTCATACAAAAATAACGTTGTTAACTGGGGTGGTACTGTCACAATAAAACAAAATAACAAAATGGTTCTGCAAGAGGATCTGAAAACCATATTTCGCTTGCTATAGATCTTGGAGAAACCAGGAAAAGCAACCTATTAATGGATGGTAACGGAATACAGAAAACAGTATTGTCCCCAATAATAAGACGTTACATATAAAAAGCATAAATTATGAGAGAGGAGTATATCTTGGAAATTGGTGTAATAGGAGCAGGTGGAGTGGGTGGATATTTTGGAGGCAAATTAGCAAAAGCTTTTGAGGGAAATAAAAAGGTCAGGGTTAATTTCGCAGCTCGTGGAAAGCATTATAAAGAAATTTTAGCAAATGGATTATTACTTGATACGGAACAAGGTGAATTTGTTTGTAAACCAGCATACATCACCGATAGTATCACTAAATTACCAATTTTGGATGCAATTTTAATATGTGTAAAGGTTTATGATTTAGCGAAAGTGCTCATGGACCTGCAGGACAAAATTACAAATCAAACAATAATTTTGCCCTTATTAAATGGTGTAGATATTTATCAACGAATTAAAAATGTTCTATCAGAGCCGTTTGTTCTACCTTCATGCGTATATGTCGGGACACATATTGAAAGACCCGGGAAAGTAATACAGCGTGGTGGAGCGTGTACTATTCATTTTGGAGATGATCCCGGGAAAAGTAAAGTTGAAAGCTGGTTCTTGGATTTACTTAAAAAAGGGAATATACAATTTAATTATACTTCAAATCCGTATGAGGAAATTTGGAGTAAGTTTATATTTATAGCTTCTTATGGACTGGTAACAGCAAATTATAATAAAACGATAGGGGAAATTATAAAGGATCCTGAATTATCAGGAATAGTTTTAGCTATTATGGCAGAGATTTATTCTCTTGCAAAAATACAAGGCATTTCACTTCCTGATAAAATAATTGAAGATTCTTTTGAAAAAGGAAAAAAATTTCCTTTTGAAACGAAAACGTCATTCCAGCGTGATTTTGAAATTTTGGATAAAAAAGATGAAAGAGATTTATTTGGTGGAGCAATATTGAGAATGGGTGAAAAATTTAATATAGATACTAAAATGACTAAACTGATATATAATTCATTAATTATTAAAAAAAGAATGTAGAAATGTATAACAAAGGCATGGAAAAAAGGGGTCAGGTACATTTTATGTTACTCAAGGGGTGTAATGAAGTCAAATATCAAATTTTAAAATAGCATTGTGTCAAAATTGCGGCTTGATTTGACAGTCCCTCAATAATTGATATAATCATCCCTGTCGTTGGAAATCCATTATTCAATCACTATAGCGATAGAGAGGTTAGCAATGAAGAAAGTTTTATTTATTTTCAAAAGACCCCATGTAACGTTATTAATCGCGTCACTGCTGCTGTTTTACAGTTGTGCATCAATGGGCGCCGGTAATCAGTCGAAGAACGACGCGAAAACAACCCAATACATCCATCATGGAGCAGGTAATCCGTACCTGCCGTTATGGGAACATTTGCCCGACGGAGAACCGCGTGTTTTTGAGGATCCCGATAACCCGGGAAAATACCGCATCTATATTATTGGATCTCACGATGTCAGGTTTCGAGGGTATTGCGGACCGGACATAAGGGCCTGGTCGGCTCCGGTTGAGGATTTATCCAGTTGGCGTGATGAAGGCCCCATTTTCACCTACCAGGTCGACAACCAGTGGGATGTTATGTTTGCTCCTGACCTTGTCGAGGTGAAAAGAAAAGACGGCAAAAAGGAATACTATCTGTACCCACACAGCCGCGGCCGCAACAGAGAAGCAATGGTAGCCAAGGGTGATCGTCCGGATGGACCATTTACCCCTGTCAATATGACTGAGGACGGTTCGAGAACAATACCGGGAAGTACAATGGGATTCGACCCGGCTGTATTTATTGAATATATCACAGATCGAAACGATCCTGATTATGAGATTGGTTTCAGAGCTTACGGATACTGGGGATTTCAAAGGTCGCAGGCAGGTCAGTTGGATCAGAACACCATGTATTCTCTCCGCCCCGGAACCGAGGCCATTGACCGTTTTATTCCTGCCAGTCGAAGATACGGCGTTATAAGAGACCCGGAAGGGACGGAATATCCGCATGTCTATCCAGGTCAGGATCTTGGTATGTTCAACTTTTTTGAAGCCGCGTCTATTCGAAAAATTGGCAATAAATATCTTTGGATTTACAGCGGGTATTCAGGTCCTGATTATGGACTTGGCAGTACCAATTCGGCGTTGCGTTATGCCTATGGTGATTCACCGCTGGGACCATGGAAAAGTGGCGGCGTTCTTGTCGATTCACGTGCGGTTGTGCCCAATCAGGAT
>CAYSHS010000501.1:0-2500 GCA_964430845.1 uncultured Pirellulales bacterium
TGATAATAATCCACAGGATGAGCCTAACGAGCCTGTCTTCCGATATTCAGTAAAACTTCCGCCGCAAGCATGGTTCCGACAGGGAATGCTTGAAAACATCTATTGGTTCAGTGTAGTTGCTGTATTTAAACAACCTGTCACAGAAATTCCTTACTCGTGGGGCTGGACAAATCATCGTCATGTCTTCGGTTCCAGCTTTTTTGAATCTGGTGAGTATATGGAACTCCAGTGGCAGTTACCATTCGATTCAGTTTTTTGGCCTTTGGATAAATCATTCATGCTGCTGACCGGACCAGAACTTAAACCTGTTGCCCACTGGAAATTTGATGAAACCGAAGGAATTATCGCTTTTGATTCCACCGAACGTCATAACGGCGAGGTTTACGGTGCAAGCTGGAGTGATGGGATGATAAATGGTGCTTTAGAGTTCGATGGACTAATTAATTACGTGGATTGTGGGGATAGTAATACACTTGGCCCTGAAAACCTGACAATAGCGTTGTGGCTTCGTCCTGAAGAGGAAGATGGAATTCAATATATTGTCTCAAGGGCTCAATTACAAACCAAGAATATAGATTATGCTGTTATGTTAAGGCCTGATGGAAAAATTGAGTTTGTACTTTCTCAAAATTATAGTGACCCTGTTTCTATCATATCCCAAAGCCAGATACCCCAAAATGAGTGGAGCCATGTTGCATTCGTGAGTAATAACGAACAGGCATTCATTTATATAAATGGAAATTTAGATACAAATTCATCAGTTAAACTGAGAGCGTTTTACGGAGGATCCCGTTTTGTTCTCGGCTCGTTTCTTGGCCAGACTAATTTTTTCAAAGGCAGACTTGATGATGTATATATCTTTGATAAAACTCTTTTCGAGGAACAGATTATAGAATTAGTCACTGCTTTAGAATAGCTGTAAGGTTTTCAGAAAATAATTTTAAACTTTTTGGTATAGTAAAAAATAGATAGAGCAAATAAGATATCTCTGATGAAGACGTCAGCCTAATTTGGTATATCAGCACCTACAACTGTTATCCAATCATAAAGGCCATTATCTCCCCGTTTTGGGGGGAAGGCCGATTTCTTAAGTATATGTTTATCAATTACTTAGCTATGCCTGAAAATATGCAAACATCTCAAATGTCCTATCTCCCCAAAGACAATTTCTATCTTCCTCTTCTGTCAAGTTTTGAATCTGACCTTCGGCCTTTTTTAATCTTAATGTTGGCTCCAGTTGAAGAAGATTTTTGCCTAATTTGTGTCAACTTATATTGTCTGTTGTTAATTTTCCTCATAATTCTGTTATTTTTAAGTATCACTTTCTATCTCTAAATCTTAAGTCCGTTCGAAAATAAGCAATTACCGGTAAATGATCAGAAACACGCATGGCAGTTGTCAAATCAGAACCTGTAAAAGTCTGTATCCTGCAGTTAATAGCCTCTTCGCTTGCCAAATCCGGTGAAATCAGAAAATGGTCATATCTATTCCCAGCATGTGTTGTCCCCACTCCTTCCTGGCCTTGCGGAACCATGACTATCAATCCTATTGATTCCACCAAATCCTGTATGTCCGGCCCCTGCGTATTAAAATCTCCGGCAACTATGACATCCGGATCAATTCTTAACATTTGACTTACGACTTCTTTAAGAAGCCCTTTTTCTTTAGCTCGCAGTCCAACATTTGTCCAGGAAAGATGCACTGTTACTATAACAGCATCGAATCCCTTATATGCCACGTAAGCTGCCTGGGCAGGATGCTGAAAACCATTGGGATCAGGAATATCATTCATCTCTATAATCGGAGCCGCAAAAATAGCGTTGTCCTGTCCATCAGTGGAATCAAGAAAAGCATATGATTTAAAGTGATTTTCGTTGTCGGTAGTGGTTGAATCATTCTGTAAATATCTGGAAAAAACTCGAACTTACAAGTCGTATAAGAATGACTTCAGCCGTTTGAGAACATTCTTTGGGCCGGTATGTGAATCTCTTCAGCCCTATCCATCTGGGATCAGGCGAGGGTGTAAATCTCCCAGAATTGGGAAAGATAAATACGCTGGTTCTCATGTTATGGTTCAATATGTCGAAGATATTACTCCAGAGGCCATTAATTGTTTTTTGGTCGAACGTATCAAAGTTGATAATTGGGCTCCGAAGACCGTAAATCTGATGCGTCAGGTCTTACATAAATTCTTTGCATTTGCAATAAAACATCATGGATATCGTTCCAGGGATAAACGTTACATCAATCCTGCCGCTTGTGTTGAACGTTTACGTGAACCTGCTCCACAGATTACTTTCCTCTCGATAGATGAGATCACAAAACAGTTAGATATCCTAAAGGAATACACAGTTATCTCTGCGATAGTATTGGATAAATGTAGCTGACAGTTACAATTTAGTTACACGCCCTTTAAAAACAAAAAAGGCAGTCACACCTAAGTTATTGCGACTGCCTTACTTATGTCAATAGCGGGGGGAGGATTCGAACCTCCGACCTC
>CAYSHS010000502.1:0-2495 GCA_964430845.1 uncultured Pirellulales bacterium
CCTGTTCATTAGCTATAACATCATTAATATCTATCTTGAGTTCAAGCTGAATATTATTGTCGTCTAAAATTTCCGGTTTCAGGCTTATAACCTGGCCTCCGGTGAATTTGAATAGATATTGACGGCTATAATTTTTATAGGTATTTTCTTTATCATTAAAAAGCTCTTTTAAAGAAGAATCAGTCTTTTTATTTGATGCTAATATATAATAATCTTCTTGGAGAATTTTCATCTCAGCCTGTTTACCTGTTGCGGCAATCATTGCGGGTATGCCCTTGACTTTAGCACCTTTATGTGCGTCTATTGTTTGTTTGAGTAAGGCGGCACTAAGCTCGTCTATTATGAATAAATTTGGTTCATTGGAATTGTCTACACGAAATCTGGTCCATGTGTCGGATTTTTGCAGAGAATTTGTATCCAGACCAAGTTGTTTGAGAAAAGAATTGCTTACCTGCACGATTTGAGTTTCGATTAGAACTTTTTGTTCATTTTCCTTTTGTTGTGAATTTTCAGTTTGATTTGAAACATCTACTATAGCCGCTTCTGAATTTCCTGTTATCATTGAGCCGAAACCATCTGGGCCCGGTACCATTTCTTTCTCTTCTTCTTCTTGTGGAATAATCGTCGGTTTGATTAATATAATCAGTGACTTTTTGTCTTCGGTAGAATTTTCGGCCACAGAAAAAGCGAATGTTTTGCCGTTCGGTATCGTTATATTTGTTAAAGAAATCTCGCTGAGACCCTGGAGTTGACTCGAATTATTCTTCTCTAATGTCATTCTGCTATTGAAATCGATAGTCACGCTATTTTTATCCTGGGATACCTGCGGCGTGATTCTGCATAAAGAGTTTGCCTGGTCGGGTGATACTGGTTGTTGTTCCATATTTGTAAAAAACGCGGTTTCACCATTTAGAACTGTAACTCTTGGCGCAGTCAATGATTTAGCATTGGAATATTTTTGTGTACCTTTTATCAATGATGCTGTTTGTGTATCATCCAAAAATACTCTATCAATTTTTTCAATGCCTGTGCTTTCTAAAATCTCGTTGACAGCTTGTTCGCCTGCATATATATAACGTATTTCGATAGATACCTGAGTCATATCAATTGACTCACGTATTGACTCAAGGTACTTTTCGATTTGCATATGAACTTCAGGAGTATTTGTAACTGCGAGTTTTCTTGGTGATTGAGCAGGATAAGGATAAAGAGTACCATCTGCCTGATTATTTTTTTCATACCAGCTATCAGACTCAACAGATTCCATAATCTGTTTTACAAGCTCCCGAGCCGCTTCTGTAAGTGTCTGACTGGATATGCCGCCGGAAGCACTCATAGGGCCAAAGGTGTAGTTTGAAATCTTGACGTTACTTTTACCGGCTAAGTAGTAAACAATATCAGCGATATCATAAGTACGCTGAACCATTCCTTCGTGAGTTATTACAGGTTGCTCAGTTTCGGATGTGTTAATATCAGATTCATTAGGTGAGACACTCTGAGCTTGTATTTGTTCCGGCAGTATGATTGTCGGTTTAATTAATACAATCAATGACTTTTTATCTGTTGCAGAATCCTGTAGATTATTTACGGCCGCAAAAAAAGCGAGCGTTTTGCGGTTCGGTATTATTCTTTCTTTCATTGATATTGTTTTTGTAGTTTGCTCCATAATCTCATGATTATTTGCTGTAGTTGTCTGTTCTTTAATACCTGATATATTCTGAACCAGGTCTATTATCACGTTATTATGATCATGTGTTATAATTGGCGTGATTCTACAGGACATATCGAGCATACTCTCCGGTCCAATCGATCCGAATTGAGCTGTCTCACCATTTAAAACGGTCACTCTTGGTGCAACTAATGTTTTTATATTTTGACTGTTTTGTGTACCTTTGATTAGTGATTTTACTTGTGTATCATCAAGGATAGTAATATCATTTTTTCCAATACCCGTTCTATTTAGAATTTCATTTATAGCTTTTTCGCTTCCATATATATAACGCATTTCGAGAGAGACCTGTTCTCCGAGTCCTTTTCGCATTGATTCAAGCAATTTCTCGATTTTATTATGAACTTGTATTGTATTTGTGACAGTCATTTTCTTCGGTTGTTCAGCGGGATAAAGATAAATGGTACCTTTTCCATTTTCATTGAGTTCATACCAGCTATCAGGTTCGATTAGTTCCATAATCAGATTTTTAAGTTGCTGTGCGGAATTAGGTAACCTCCCATAGCTTCCCCTCATTCCGCTGCCATAAGGATATGTACCGTAACCGCCACCGTAACCTCCATAATTGCTTGTACCATAACTGCTGCCGTAGCCTCCATAACCATCTGTGCCATAGCCGCCCATCATACCGCCACCGTAGCCTCCATAACCACCTGCGCCATAGCCTCCCATCATGCCCATGCCAGCACCGTAACCACCTCCCATCATTCCACCCATCATACCACCCATAGATGGCATACCGACGAGGTCGCTTATGTCGTAAGTA
>CAYSHS010000503.1:0-2491 GCA_964430845.1 uncultured Pirellulales bacterium
TGATTTATAATTTCTGCACAGTCGAGATGAGCAGTATTTACATGGACGTGCTGAAAGACAGGATGTATTGCGACGCGGCTGACAGCCTGTCCCGCCGAAGCGCACAAACCGCAATGTACAATATCGCAGATAGTCTCGTTCGCCTGCTTACACCTATTCTGGTACATACATCCGAAGAAGCCTGGGCGTCTATGAAGTTCAAAGTGTCGAGGGCGTCCCACCCTCGAATCACGGGCAAGATGCCCGCGACACAACAAGCCGCAAGTGTGCACTTCTGCTCAATGCCGCAGGTTGATAAATCAATTGATTATAAAGCGGATGAACCGAAATGGCAAAAACTGATGGAATTACGTGACGAAATCCTTCGAGTCCTCGAAGGCTTGCGCCGCGACAAAATAATTGCCAGCAACCAGGAAGCCTGCGTGACAATTAATTGCAATGATGAGGACGCCGCTTTTATTAATGAGTTTGGCATCGAGCAATTTGCCGCATTGTGCATTGTCAGCGAAGTAAAATTGCAACAAAGCACAGGCGAAAGAATCATAGCCGCCCAGAAAAGCGAAAATCAAAAATGCCAGCGCTGCTGGAACTATTGGCCAACAGTAGGCTCCGACAACGAAAATCCTGATTTATGCAAGAGATGTATTGAAGTTATTTCCGGCTGAAGTTAAGAAAATCGTATCGCCGGCATCTTGCCCGCGAATGTTTGCTATAAGGATTATGTTATGGATTATACTCAGTTGAAGACAGCAATACAGCGATTCGGTGAAATGCTGGATGCGTATAGAAATAACGCCGGACGTTCTCCCATCGAGCAGGAGGCGGTACAGGATTCTCTAATCAAACGTTTCGAATATACCCTCGAAATAGCCTGGAAAATCTGTAAAAAACATCTCGAAGAGGAAGGCTTCGCAGAAGCCACAACCGGAAGTCCAAAATCAATTATCCGCCTCGCGGCCCAAAGAAATCTGATTAATAATCCAGAAGCATGGTTCACTTATCTGCAATTCCGTCAGGATACTTCACACGGTTATTCAAGTGATAAAGCCGAAGCAGTATTGGATATAACTGACGATTTTTATGAGGATGTTGTAAATCTCTACCGGGGGATGACAGGTGAATCAATCTGACCTTGAAAAATTAGCAGAGCAAATAGACGTTCCTGAAAATTATTTGCAGTATATTCTTGAGCAATTGAGATTCTATATACCCAAGGCTGATGTATGGGCATTCGGTTCACGAATTAACGGTTCAAATCGTCCTGCATCCGACCTGGATTTAGCTGTTCTTTGTGACAAGGACACAGCCAAAAAGCAGTTGCCAAAACTTAATGATGTTTTTATTGAAAGTGACATACCTTTTAAAATTCAGCTTCTTGATTTTAACCGCCTGCCTTCAAATATGAAGGAAAATATCAAAAATAAGTGTATTATTTTGTATCAACCATAGAAATTGTACCTGAGACCTTCGTTTCACCTATTAATCTATTTCAGGTATTCCTCGTGCGGCATGCCATATTCTTAGGATATGAATAACTTCGCGGTCGGTATCTGTTTCGTAGATAATCCGGTATGGTTTTAGTATTGACTCCCGTATAGACTCTTCACCCTTTTCAGGAACGGAACGATTTGCAAAAGGCATATTAGATGCATTCTCGATACATCTTATAATACATTCGGCGAGTCTCGCAGCAGCATCAGAATCATCCAGGGCGATGTACTAAACGATTTCCTTTAAATCTTCAGCCGCTGTTTGTGTCCAGATTACCTGGAAAGCCATTTTTTGAGACTTTCCTTAACTTCCTCATGGGGAATGACTTTGCCGGATTTTATATCGTCAAGACCTTTATCTATAGCCGATAGAAAGTGAATGCGTTCTTCGATATCAGCCCAGCTAACTGAATCAGGAAGCTCCTGAATTGTTTTAATTGCAATTTCTTTGCTCGTCATATAAATACTATACTCAAAAAACATCTGAAAGTCAAACAAAATAACGCTTAATAATAACGCTTAATAATTGGGATATTTAATAATTATTACATCGTAAACCAGTAACTGTCCCTATTTAAAACCCCTTCGGTCTTGTTGGCAAATTCAGTCATTTTTTGTTCAAAAACATTCATTGCAAGTTTAACAGCTTTTTGTATAATCATGTTCGGACTCCTTTCATAGTTTGTTTAACTATTTTGTTTGTAACTGCTTATAGTACAAGCTACGGAGTCCATTTTTTATTAAATTTTACGTAAACTGAAAACTACACCCATTGTTTAGGATTTAGAGCTTAGAGTTTAGTCCGCCAAATTCCTTTCTGGCGGATTGGTTGCGGCTCTGCCGCGCCAAGTTTCTTCGTGTCCTCTGTGGTGGAATAATTAATAAAAACAGCATGGGCAGAGCTTGTCCTGAGCAAAGTCGAACGGAAAGCCCATCCTCCTTTTTGATTTGCTCGCAGGCTTTTTAGAAAACTTTTTAACTTTTACAAAGCGATAGGATTT
>CAYSHS010000504.1:0-2482 GCA_964430845.1 uncultured Pirellulales bacterium
GTGAATAACTGGAGTTAAAAATGACATCGCAAAGTCAAAAAATTCTTAATGAAGCAAAGAAAATATAATATTCCTTGAGAATGGAGACAATAATTGAAAAAATTAAAAATATATTTAGATACATCCGTAATAAGCTTCATATATGCTGATGATTCTCCAGAGAAACAAAATATCACAAGGGAGTTTTTTGAACAATATATTTCTGTGTATGATGTTTATATCTCTGATCTTGTGCTGACAGAAATTGAAAACACAAGCAATCCTATTCTTAGAAATCAATAAAAAAAAATCGTAACAGAATATAATCTACAAGTAATTGAAATTGATATAAAAGATAGGGATACTGTATTTAATCTTGCTCAAGAATATATCAAAGAAGGAGTTATACACCCCAATAAACTTGATGATGCTATACACATAGCGATCTGTGTACTTTACGAATTTGATATTCTTTTAAGCTGGAACTTTCGCCATCTTGCTAATATAAATAAGCAGATAAGGATTAATGTAGTCAACAAAAAGGAAGGATATCTGAAGGAACTATTTTTATTAAGCCCATTGGAGGTACTTTATGAAAAAGAATAAAGAAAATATTTCATCCATGCAGGTTGAAGTATGGAAAATGAAGGACAGGGTTTATGAGGAAACAAAGAAAATGAACAGCACAGAGTTTTTTGACTACATCAAAAATAAAAGTAAAAAGCTTATAGCTGTAAATAATAAATCCGTCAGGTAAAAAGAGCAAAGAAAATATTGTAAAAAATGAATTTCGACAACCGATTTAAACTGAATCTTTGCTAATTATTCGGGAAATCTGTTTCGCAAGCCCAGATTTCAAAGAACTGTTGAATATTTTGTAAAAACAGAATGGATAAAAACAAAGCAAACCAGCGCTTAATCAGAATTACGAAAAGAAACATTTCTACAAATACTTGGACTAAATGGACTGACATCACAGAAGTACAATCAAAGAAAGAAACATTTAATTACTTGGGCATTTATCAAATACGGATAGCGACCAAAAAAGGAGAACCAATTTCAATTGGTCGATTAGCAAGAGTTGACAAATCAGGAATTTTGTATATTGGACGTTCAGGATTTCATAATAAACGTTCACTATCAGTGAGAATTAATGAATTTGTAAAAAAATATCACTCTGGTGGCATCACTTATTCCAAAGCAGAGCCGATTCTTGACTTATTACCACGCTTCTTAAAACGTCATTTACAGGTTAGAGCAAAAATCATAACTGATAGAAAATACATAATAAAAGAAAAAATAATTGCAGCAGAATCAGAAGCTCTCAAAAAATATTTTGAACAATTTGCAGAGTTACCTCCATGCAATTCTTCAAATGTTAAATACGGGAAATAGATGTCTTAAAGTATAGTAATCATACAAATCCTGAATTTAAGCTGAAAAATCAACAATCCATTGATTCTTTATTTTTTGTGTGATTATTTCCGAAGCGAGATTTATCCAGGATTTACATTTATCGAGAATTACACTATCTGAAGTAACAACTGGTATATCGGCTTTTATGAGTTCTGGGTCGGGGCTGAGAACAAGTCTTACTTCATAGTTCCAGATATGCTGTGCTGTTATTTCATCTATAATCTTTTTTAAGCGGCCGCTATTGGAGACCGGGCTGTCTAAAAGCCATAAAGCATTTTTTATTTTCAACTCTTCCAGAAAATTCCCGATAAGCTCAATCGCCGGGATTGTTTCAGTGACTTTTCGATATGTGCCGTGTATGCTTGCCAAATCGCGCAGGCAGCCATCACGTCCTTTGAATAAAATACCGCCGCTCATGGCGGCTTCGATTGTTATCAATAAATTGTAACCATCTATCGCAATGGATTTATCAGCGAGGCTGTTTATGTCAACCTGTCGCTGGTTCCGGCTCGCAAGCTGCTGGTCTGAACAGGAGCTTCGCATTACGGCCAGTCTTTGCCTTTGCGTCAGTGAAAATTTGTCACCGACGAGTTTTAATGCGCTTTTATCCGCGTAGCCTTTGGTTAAAAGAAGCGAGAAATCCGCAACAGCTTCACGTAATTGCGGAATCATTTCCGGAGCGAATAATTTCGCATCCGATGGGTGAGGTCCTCGATGTTCCCGTTTGTCAGGCAAAAACTCATTCCTTATTTTATTGACAGAAGCCGCTGTTTCATCTTACATTATCGTTTTTAGGATTCTTAAATATAAGGTTATTTTATAATGCCCAGTCACAATTTAGCAAGTATAAAGATAGATGACTTTGAAATCATGGGATATTCGGTCGCCGGCGAGGAAACTGTCATAGCGATTCCGAAACTGGATGTCTGTTTCGATATAGGCAAAGCACCCGACCAGTTCATTCCAATTAATCATGTTCTACTCACACATGGCCATATGGACCATGCGGCTGGCTTTGCGTATTATCTTTCACAGAGGCATTTCTGCGGCCAATCAGCCGGAACTATACTGGCCCCAAAAGTTCTTA
>CAYSHS010000505.1:0-2478 GCA_964430845.1 uncultured Pirellulales bacterium
GTCTTAGCCACGCCGCCAGCGTTCGTTCTGAGCCAGGATCAAACCCTTCAATTTGATTCGTCGAACCCGTCCGAAGACGGGATTTCGTCAAATAAAGGCTCAACACTTTGGCATACGCACCGAAAGTGTCGGCAAAAATTCACCGATTTATACTTCCCCGCTCCATTCGACCTTGCTCAGGACAAGTTTCGCGGAGATTTTTTAAGCTCGCCGTGCTGAGCGTATTCAAGCTCGGCAAGCTGCACTTTCGCTGCTTTGTTCCAAATCAGAAATTTAATTCTAATTGGATTAATCTGGCTTAACTGTTAACTTGTCAAAGAGCATTTGTTTCTAAAAAAACATAGCGGCCAAATGTGGGTATTAACCCTCCACTTGACCACTAATTCCGTCTATTCTATGTAAAATACGCATGGCGTCAATAGAATATTAGAAAAATAATAAAAAATTTACAAATTTTTTTTCCATCAATACATACCCACTCCGATACACCTTTAATTTTCATATTATTCAGGTATTAAGTTATCAAACTCAGTAAGCCTGCATTATATCCGCTATCGGGCCGCAGGCCGTTGATATTATGCCTTTGGACCTTTGTGCCTCTGTGCCTTAGTACTACTATATACGCCCTTCTCGAATAAAAGCAGGCAAACGAAATCTTTTTTGTTCCCGGCCCCCGTAATTGCTATAATAATCAATAAGCAACATTAAAAAGCGACAGAAATTAAACAGATACCTGTGAAATATCGCCAAATCACCCTGCGGCCGCACCCTTTTGAGAATTCTTTTGTTCTAAGTCCTGGTGATGAGTATAATATAAGAAACAGCATAGAATAAATGACGGAAGACAAAGCTATAAATGTGAGCTTGTAACAAGAGATTTGCATTAACAAAATAAGTAATTTGCAATGAAACGAAAACTATATATTGAGACCAGTGTTATAAGCTATCTTGCGGCCCGACCCAGTCGTGATCTTATCATTGCCGCACGACAGGAGGCTACAGCCGAACTTTGGTCCAAATTCCTTTCGCCGGGATTTATAGGTTATGTTTCAACATTAGTACACCAGGAAGCCCGACAAGGAGATGCCGAACAAGCCAAAAAACGGATTGAAGCCATTTCCTCTTTTACTGTGCTTGATATCGACCAGGAAGTACAGGCATTGGCCGAGAAGATACTTGCAGCTAAGGCAGTCCCGTCTGAGTATCCGGACGATGCCCTTCATATGGCAATAGCAGCTATAAATGGAATGGATGCTCTCGTTACATGGAATTTCGCTCACCTCAATAATCCCTTTGCCCGGGTAAAAATTCGACAGATTGTCGAGGATAATGGCTATCAGTGCCCTGAAGTTTGCTCGCCCGAGGAGCTTTTGGAGATAGAATTATGAAAGACCCGATCAATGAAGAAATCCATAAGTACCGTGCCGAGCACGCTCGTAAATTCAATTTCGATCTGGCCGCCATCTGTAAAGACCTGAAAGAGCAGTCGCGCAACCTAAAAGCCGTTCGCCTGCCGGCGCATAGAATTGACAGGAAAAACAAGGCGAGTACATAATACATTTCGATATTCATTATTCGACATTTCCTATAGATCGGTTTTTTAATTGCAGGGCAGCTTTTTTATCGATATTATTATGTTATGGTAGCGACAAGGCAGCAGGCACTGGAAATAGCATCGAAGGTTCGAAGCGAGCTTGAGAAATTATACGGCGAGCGGCTTCGCGGCGTCTATCTTTACGGCTCGGCCGCACGCGACCAGCTCACACCCGACAGCGATATAGATATCGCCATCGTTCTGGATCATATCAAAAGCCGCTTCGAAGAAATTGAGTATGCCGGCCAGCTCGGTTCCGACGTGAGCCTTGAATACGACACACTCGTCACCTTCTTTTTTGCACCGCAAAATGACTATGAACAGGGTAAATATGCGGTTTACAGGGCAATCAAACGTGAGGGCATAGCCGTATGAAGCCGGATATTCAGGAGCATTTTCAAAGTGCAGATGAATTTCTTCGAGAAAGTGAACACCTTCTGAAAGGCGGATTTTATCGCGGTGCAGTGGGACGTGCGTACTATGCAATGTTCCATGCGGCGACTGCTGTGTTGCTTTCACGAGGGATTGAAAGGAGTTCTCATCATGCCGTACTGTCTGCATTTGGTGAACATATAGTTAAACCCGGATTGCTTGATCACAAGTTTCATGCTTATATAACGAAGGCATTTACCCGACGGAACGAATGTGACTATCTCGCTTTTACAGTCGCAGATAAGCCCGAGGTTGAAACGATATTTATTCGGTCTGAAGAATTCGTCGACGCATGTCGAAAACTATGCCCATAGCCCTCCCAGCCGCAGGATGTACATAAAATAGTAAATCATCAATAATAAATAGTAAATTTCTTAGCCTTTGTGCCTCTGTGCCTCTGCCCCTTAGTGTCTTATCTGCATTTTCTTCCCCTTTTCCCCGTTTTTGGCCAT
>CAYSHS010000506.1:0-2475 GCA_964430845.1 uncultured Pirellulales bacterium
GTATAGTTCAAGCCCATTAGGAGAAATACACGCACAAAACTCGTCATATGTGGTATTGACTGGCTGTCCTAAATTCTTGAGTGGTCCCCAAGAATCGCCAGGTTTCACTCGTTTCATCACCCATGTATCGCAACGTCCATGTCCACTGGGAAACTCTGCTCCTAAATAGCATTCCAGACTATCAGACGTGGTCATTGTTGGCAAAAAACCGAACGAATAGGCAGCCATAGGGAATTCGTTCAGTGTAAATGCGCCAAGGTATTTAGCAGCACCCCAGGAATCATTTTTATTCACTCGTGTACTCACCCATAGCTCGGCAGGATAAATTAGGAAATAAAATGAAAAACCATCCTTAGAGATTCCTATTGCTGTATCAAGTCCTGGGCTATTGATGCTTTGCCCGAGATTCTCTGGATTGCCAAACTTAATGTCAGAAGACCAGACTTCGTTTTGAATAGTTGACCACCTTTGCATGTCGGAATTTGCATTTTCTTTATCTCCCAATATATCATAGCATTCGGCTCGAAAGAAGTAATTATTGGCATCGTCAGGGGCTTCTGAAATCTTAATAGTGTAGTAATCAACATTATCCTTCGCTATATCCACGATCTGATTATAAAGGAGGCGTGCTTCGTGTTCCACATGTCTGCTATCAAGTAGAGATTCAAGAATTTTTAAGGCCTCTATACGTTTTCCCTCGGTAAACAAAAGATATGATTGACTAAGCATGCTGTTATGATTGTCAAACTCAACACGTAATGATTTTGTTTCGTTATAATTCCAAAGTAAAAGTATAACAATCAATGAAAAACAAAGAATTGAGATTGTTAATGCAGCAGCTACTTGAAACCTATGTCTGCGAATAAATTTATGGAGGTTATAAATTGTACTCGGAGCTCTGGCGAGAACTGGTTCGTCCTTCAGATGATGCTGCACGTCCATTGCAAGAGCAGAAGCTGTTTCATAGCGTCTATCTCTTACTTTTTCCAATGCTTTCATAACAATCCAGTCTAAGTCACCACGAATTGACTTTGTCAGTAGATCAGGTGTACAGCCGCGGTGTTTGGCTATGTCAGTTAATGTCTTACCGAGAGTACTTAACTTTGTGGATGGCTTAATTGACTCTTCTTCCCGGATTATTCGATACATTTCAATATAACTCGCTTTACGAAGCTGCTCTTCACTGAAAGGAGGTGTTCCAATGAGCAATTCATAAAGTAAAACTCCAAGTGAATATATATCGGAACGAGTATCTATATCAAGATCGCTTAATTCAGCTTGTTCAGGACTCATATACGCTGGTGTTCCGATGATATGTGCATATCGAGTAAATAATGTTTTTTCTGTTAGCCGTTGATTGGTTGCTTTGGCAATACCGAAATCAATAACTTTTGGAACAGGTTTGCCTTCATGCTGTGTTACTAAGATATTGGAAGGTTTAATATCTCTATGAATAATGCCTTTCTGATGAGCGTGCTGGATGGCATTGCAAACCTGAATAAATAATTCTAATCTTTCTTTAGTGCTCAGATTATTTTTGTCGCAATATTCAGTGATAGAAACACCAGTAACTAATTCCATAACAAAATAAGGACGACCTGTTTCAGTTGCACCGGCATCTAGAACTTTTGCTATATTGGGATGATCCATCATTGCAAGTGCCTGGCGTTCTGCCTCGAATCGAGCAATAACCTGATTTGTATCCATACCGAGTTTGATGATTTTCAAGGCTAATTTTCGGTGAATAGGTTTTTCCTGCTCGGCCATATAGACAACTGCCATGCCACCTTCGCCTATCTTCTCCAGTAGCTTATAGTGTCCGATTACTGTACCCGGTTTTTCTTTTAAAGCCTCGTTTTTCAACGAGAATAAAGGTTCTTCCAGAAAACCTGCCAGGAAATTTCCAGCATCTCGGTGAGAAGCTAGTAAAGACTCAACCTCTGCACGTAAGCTGGTATCAGAACCACATACCTCATCCAGGTAAAGTTTCAACTCTTCAGATGTCTTTTTCTTAATTGCCTCGGCGAAAATGGCCTTAATATCTTGTTTTTCTTTTGCCATATTTAACACCTATTAAGTGTCCCACTAATTATAATGCGAAATCCAGAGCCAAAACCTGAAAGAGAAAATATAAGAAATTTCATTTTTTTTCCTAAATATGCCAAATTGGTTAAAAAATAATGGTATAAAGGAAATTTAACTAACATTTGAACAATATAACTTCTTTCTTAGCAAAGAAGCTCTGACTAAATATTTTTCTGATCTGCGACAATCTCCCGATGCAGCCAGGCACGAACATATGCAAGATTATTATATACAGTACGCTCCGAAACCTCTGAGATTTGAGCGATCTGTTCTATAGTCAATCCGGCAAAATAGCGGAGTTTCAATAACTCAGCTAAGTCAGGTTCTGATTCAGTCAATTTTGATAGCTTTTCATCAAGAATAATAATATCTTCTGGAAGACAATCGAAT
>CAYSHS010000507.1:0-2462 GCA_964430845.1 uncultured Pirellulales bacterium
TCGACATAATTATAGAATACATTTATAAACATAACAAGTCAATAGAAAATATTAACGAAATTGTTACAAAAAGTTACAATAAATTGTACGGATACCTTTATTTTTTATCCCAGATTGGAAAATTGTCTGGTGAAATGTATCCTGGAATTGTTATTATATTCGAGTCTTGAAATAAGAATACGAGTCCCAAAATCATAATGGAGTGTTGACAATGGAAGAAGTGATAAGTTTCATTAACGATTTAGTTGTGAATGTATGTCAGATACTGGCAATGATTGTAATATTAATGGGGATTTCAAAAGCGCTGATAATATACGTCAAAGATATTATGCTCGCCAAGAAATCTTTCGCGGCACTCCAGGAAAGCAGACTGGAAATCGGCCATGCCTTTTCACTGGGCCTGGCTTTTCTAATCGGTGCAAGTATTCTCAAAACGATTATAGCACCGACCTGGGACGATATAGGGAAACTCGCGGCTATAATCGCAATAAGGACGGCATTGAATTATTTCCTGCTCAGAGATGTACAGGATATTTTCAAAAAGAAAAAGGACGAGCCGGTGAAAGATACCGATATTTAAGTGATATATTACAGGAGAAATTATTATGAAACGGATTTTTTGTATAATTCTGCTCTGCATTACATTTCCTTTCGCCGTAAACGCCCTGGATGAAAAATATAATCCATTTAGCGAGAAGGAATTAAAGCAAATCAAGGCAACTGCAATAACATCCAATCCCAAATCCGATGTGAAATGCGAAATAAAAATAACTGAAGAAAGCGATAGCAGAATTACAATATATTATAAAGGCAAATCTGTCTATGAAGAGTCATACGGATATTACTTTAGCCATTACAATCCGATTATAGCTGATGTCGATGGAAACGGTTTAGATGACGTCGTTAAATTTTATCATCATGGCACATTGGGTTTGCAGCTGGGCTGTGACCTTATAATTTTTTCACAATATGAAGCAGGGCATTTTGCAAAGATAATACTGCCGCATGAAAGATTTACGAACGAAGATATTTGTGACATTGACGGTGACAAGAAAAAGGAAATCGTTAATTGTGTCCTGGTGAATTATGAAAATCATAATTACTGGGTTTATCGCTGCTGGAAACTTGATGGCAAAGAATTAAAGAACGCCGATAATGCTTATAAGTTTCCACGGGCGATATGGTTCACGAATAAGCCAAATAATATTCTCATTTCGCAGGATGTGCTGAATGAGATAATGAAAAATTATCCCAAATTTGAGGATAAGGAGAACCCAAGCTGACCTTTCCATAATGTCATACCCGCGAAGGCGGGTATCCAGTTTTAAACTCTGGATTCCGCATCAAGTGCGGAATGACACTGAGGGGAGGTTGCTTCGTGTTTCTAAAACAAAAAATGCCGCATATTTAAGACACGGCGTTTTTTTATTAGATGTCACTTAGTTAATCTTATTCCAATTCTACTTAGTTTTTGCGTTCTTTCTTATATGTCATTGCGAGGAAGCCCCTGGGGCTGACGCGGCAATCTCTTAATGTGCGGTTGAGATTGCCACGTCCCAAGGGGACTTGCAAAGACATACTATACATTCAATAATACAGACGCAATTGAAAGCATAATGGTTGACATATAAAAGGAAAAAAGAAAGCAAATAAGGTTTCTCTAATTTGTTAGGCATTAAAAAGCCGCGATTGCCAAGTAAAAATCACGTTTTTTGAATTGAGATGGGATTGTAAAAGTTTTGTAAAATCTTATTGTTTTTTTATCGCGAGGATTTCTTTGCGGAGTTCAGGAGCTAAATTCTCGATAGCGTAAAGTGTAATTGTCGAAGAAACGCCTCGTCTTCGCAGGTCTTTTACATATTCGAGCACGCGCTGAGGCGAATAGCGCATGTTTATTTTCAGTGCCCAGCCCACACCTTTTCGTACGATGTCCTCATCATCCCAGACAAGATTTTCACAGAATTTCAGAGCATCATTAAGGAATCTGCCTGATTTCGCGACATCCTGTATGAAGGTTACGACACTTGCTCTGCGTTTGAAACGATTTGGAGAATGGTTCCATTTGTCCAGGAGATCAAGCATTTGCTCAGGATAATTAAATAATAATGTCGGAGTGACTTTCGTACAGAATACATCGACATGTGACCAGCTTGTGAACTCTTCAGCCGCAGTATCAAGAACAGGAAAATGTTTTGGCACAATTTCGTCACTGCTGATTGAAAGCATATAAATCCCGGCATGTCCCAGCTCACCGATACGAGTTTTAAGAAGTTCTAATGCCAGAACAAGTCTTTGTGAAAGCGATAATTCAAGAAACCGAGAACGATATTTTTTCATCATTTTGTGAAAGTCCGCAGTTTTTAAACCATAGCAAATATACTCGTTATGCTTATGATATTTCCTCTCCACCTGCGGCTTATTACAACCTGAAACTTGCTTAATTTCTTTTTCCAAATCTTTTT
>CAYSHS010000508.1:0-2445 GCA_964430845.1 uncultured Pirellulales bacterium
AAGTCACGGCCGGCAACCGGTACTGGTGAGCTAAAGCAGTTAGCGTAAATGGAAACAGGCTGGGGAATTCCCCAGCCTGTTTTTTTGTTCCTGATTTCACATTATAGGCGACTGTATCCTATATAAGATTCTTTTCTATTTAATTAATAATAGCTATAAGCAAGGACTAGAAATTTATCTCTAGGAAGATCCATAAGGGAACCGATAAAATATACAATATCATTCTTGGGCTCATTCGATTGAACTTCATGTATCTGCTAATATTTGCTCCAATAAGATAAATCGTGGTTGTGAACAGCCCGCTTATATATCCTAAGCTGATGAAAAGAAACAAGTCGATTAGTGGATCTGGTTTAAAAATCAATGTAAATAATGATAAACCGGATACTATTGCACAGACCTTGTCCAACAGACTTTTCAGCCCACGTATCTGAAATACAAAGCATCCACCCACGAACCAAATAATCGCCCAAAGGATATCAGTACCACTCATTTAACACATCTATGTAGAGGTTACTGCATACAAGTGCTTCTGGAATCCAATAAAAGTGTCGCGGGCTTTCTCCACGCTACCCAGTATTTTTATTGCATCTTCCAACGCCTGATACTTCAATGTCAGGAGATCTGGTAGTTTCTCCTGATCCAGCTCCTCAACTCCGGTTTCGATGTATTTGGAGAGGACAAATTCCAGAAACTGTTTCTGATTGTCATCCAAGAAGAGAAAAATGGAGGGCTGAGCCTGAGCAACACGGACTTCTCGCGAGATCGGTTTTACCGCAAAGGAAATATATTCAAGCACGTCAAAAAGGTCGCTTTTTTCTGCGTCGATTAAAGTTTGTATAGTGGTCAGTTCGTCCTTTCCGTAGCCAGCGCCCTCAAGCCTTTCCAGTAGGGCCTTGCGGGTAAAAGGATTAGACCATATGTTACGCAGATCATCTTCGTTTTTGAAAAACTCTGGCAAAGCGCCAAATAAGTTTTGAAGGAACTCTTCGGCTGATATTGGTTTCCCGTCGCTATTCCAGAACGACGTTGATATCATGTGCTGGATCTCGCGCTCTTTACCATCAGCTAGCTTTACTTTAATCTTTTTCTTGGGCTGATCGGGGGGTGGTTCGGGTGGTTCAGGTGGTATGGGGGGAATCGGCCCTACAGGTGGTTCCGGTTTAGATTCAGATTCTATAGGCTCTCCATCCCATTCTGGGTCGGCAAAATGATGGTAAGCATCAACAAAATCATAGACGGTGAAATATTCCTTACCATCGAACAAGCGCGTTCCACGCCCTATTATCTGCTTGAACTCAATCATGGAATTAATGGGCCGCATTAATACGATATTGCGAATGTTACGAGCGTCTACTCCGGTGGATAATTTTTGAGAGGTTGTCAGAACTGTCGGTATGGTCTTTTCATTATCCTGGAATTCGCGCAAATACTGGTCACCCAGAACTCCATCGTTAGCGGTAACCCTCACGCAATAATTTGGGTCTTTGCTCGTTTTGTTTTGATTGATTAAATCCCGGACTGCTGCAGCATGATCTTGGGTAGCACAGAAGACAATACTTTTTTCTTTCTGATTGACTTCAGAGAGAAATATTTTTACTCGTTTGGCTTCGCGCTCCTTGATTTCAATAATTTTGTTAAAATCAGATTCGATGTAAATCTTGCCTTCTTCTATTTCACCTTCAATGAGTTGATCATCCGAGGTATAAATATAATCATCGATCGTGGTCTTGATCCGCTTTACTTTGAAAGGCGTCAAGAAACCGTCATTGATCCCTTCTTTGAGCGAATAGATATACACAGGCTCGCCGAAATACTTATAGGTATCCACATTGTCTTTACGTTTGGGTGTAGCAGTTAAACCCAGTTGTACTGCAGGTGAAAAATACTCAAGAATACCCCGCCAATTGCCCTCATCATTAGCACCACCTCGGTGGCACTCGTCGATGATAATAAAATCAAAATAATCAGATGGATACTCACCAAAATAGGGCGTGTTATCCGGACCACTCATGAAGGTCTGAAAAATCGTAAAGAAGATGCTGCCGTTGGTAGGTACTTTCCCCCTGTTACTAATATCTTTGGGATTGATTCTTACTAATGCATCTTCCGAGAAGGCTGAAAAGGCATTAAATGCTTGGTCTGCTAGAATGTTTCTATCCGCCAGAAATAAGATACGCGGTCGGCGCAAGCCATCCCGTTTCAGGTTCCAACGGGTTTGAAATAGTTTCCAGGAGATCTGAAAAGCCACAAATGTTTTTCCGGTTCCGGTCGCCATGGTAAGCAGAATGCGCTGTTTTTCGTCCGCTATAGCGGACATAGTGTTATTGACCGCTATCTCTTGATAATATCGGGATGTTTTACTGCCGCCTATATCTTCGAAGGGCACTTGACTGAATTTATCACGCCATTCGTTTTGGATGCCGAAAGTCATTTCCCAGAGTT
>CAYSHS010000509.1:0-2445 GCA_964430845.1 uncultured Pirellulales bacterium
GCTGTTCGAGTCCGAAACCTCCGGCTTGAACAACGGCGTTTTCATCCGTCAAAACAAGCCACGGCTGTGCCCGCACACCCCAGCGATACAAAACTTTTTTAGATTCGCCTGTGACACGTCCGGATGCAAATGGTATCTTATTTTCATCAAACCATTTGTTTAGTTCTTCTGCACCGACATCCGAGGTATGCACCAATAAAACCACGATGTCTTTGTCCTGAAGCTCTTTATCTTGTTTTGCAAGCTCAATTAACAAATTCCGCGACGGCCGCTGCTGCATATCCCAGAAACAAACTAAAAGCCTCTTGCCTTTGGCCTGCTCGGAATTAAATCCAATATCTATCCCTTCGAATCTGGATAAAATTTTATCTGCTCTCGAAGATGGTTGATTTTCCCTGGCGTAAACCAATTTAACACTGCCAAGTGACACGAAAACGGCCATCCCCGCCAGAACAGACAAAGCTACCCATCGTCCGGCCAAAGGCTTGGAGCAGACCTTTCGTTTCAACATTCTCAGGCGGGTCAATATATTCGACGAGCGGACCAGCGGAATAGCACCGACTGCCGTGACCGTCCCCATAATATCCAGTGCGACACGTGCAAGGGCACTCGAATATATTTCAGTATTACCGATGTAATCGGCCGCAACGGCATCGCATACCTCTTCACATGCGACGTTGTGGGCATCCTGTAGTTTCCATATCAGTGGATGAAACCACAACAGGGCACCTATCCATCTGGCGATAAACATCCAGTACAGGTCACCCGAGCACAGGTGAGCAACTTCATGCGCCAAAATAGCCGGTGTCTCGCCGGCGTATTCTTCGCCGCACATCTTTTCAGGCAGGACGATGACCGGTCTGCGAAAGCCGGCCAGAAAAGGTGTGGAAAGAGCGGGCGAAATGTACAGTCCAACTTTTCGGGAACAACCAAGGTCGATGGTTATGCGATTTAGCAATCGCTGCAAACGCTCCGGGGCCGGTAACGAGTTGTCTACTTTTCTTTTTGTCCGGAGAAATCCCACCAACAGGCGTGATGTCAAAATCACCGCAACGACAACCCAAACGAAAATCATAACTAATCCCACATTCTCTCGCAGCCATATCAGAAAAGAAAATGATTGCTGAGGATTGTTAGAATCATTTCTATTTGCTGATTCCAGCATAGGAGCAGGCTCTGCAGGCAGGGCGCTTGACAATGGAGTGACCCTGAAATCGGAAACAGAATCAGCCTGTGACATTACAGGTGGCTCGGCAGCAGGGGCAACATGAATCTGCATATACTTCAAAGGTACCAATGACGGGACTATGATGACACCTGCGATTATGCACCTCCAGAGCAGGACGCGCCAGCGAGGATTATGATGGACCAGGAAAAAATGTGCAATCCATCCGAGACCAAGAACAATCGTTATCTTTAATAACACCGAAACTATCAGCGGAAGGTCAACTAAAATATGAATCAGGCCGCTCATTATTTTTCGTCTCCTTTCTTTTCAAGGCTGTCGACATGTTTAGCCTCAGCCAATTGTTTCAATTCCCGGATTTCCTGCTCATTGAGCTTTTCGGTCTTAATGAGCTCGGCAATCAATCCGGCGGTTGAGCCCTGGCAGTAAATCTCCGCCATTCGCCGCACCATCTTTTGGAAAGCTCCCTTTCGCCGGGTTACGGCCTTATAATAATAAGCCTTGCCGACCTTTCGCCGGGTGATATGGCCTTTTTCCAAGAGTATCTTGAGCTGAAAACGCAGTGCGGCGTTTTTCATGCGGCGGGGGTGTCTGACCTGAATCTCCGAAGGTTTTTGCTCGCCGTAATCCCAAAGAATTCTCATTATTTCAGATTCGCCTGGTGTAAATGATGACATAGCTTATATCTCCAAATTTTCCCACGTTGCTTTCAAGTGTAGATATTACTACAGTTGCTGGTAACTGTCAAAATAAAAATGTAGGTTTTCCTACAGTTCGTAGGACGATGGATATCTCATTTATTATAACAACGTTGTTATCAAGGCTTTACGGAGATATGGAATTCATAAAAATATTTTAAGAAATATAAAATACACAGAAACCGTTAAAAAACATCCATCAGGATAACCCTTGAGCCATTCCCGCCAAACTTAACACAATGAGGTGCTATTTATGTGACATCTTTATTTTTTCATCCAGCTCGTTTATCGAAAATCCTTCGGCGGTGATAATGTGGTTTTTATCTGTGAGAATCAGCCATGGCAGGGACTTGACACCCCATGAGAATCGCACATTTTCCTTATTACCCTCAATTACTCCAATTGCGAAAGGAATGTTATTTTCTTTGGCCCACTTGTCAAGCTCGGCCTTGTCCACATTTGCCGCCTGGACTGCAATAACGGTAACGCCATTTTGCCTGAACTGCTCAGCCTGATTTACAAGCCGGCTGATGCAATGACGTGACGGACGCTGCTGCATAT
>CAYSHS010000510.1:0-2439 GCA_964430845.1 uncultured Pirellulales bacterium
CGCTGTTATTTCGAAGGTCTGTAAACAATCCGGCAGACCAGTGATTAGAAAGGCTTCTGACCATTGAAAATTCAAAGAGGGTGTTATTGAAGGTGCTTAAATAGTTTATTTCATTACTGCGAACTGAATTTTGTTCATAGTCATATTCCAGATCAGATCGAATGCGCCATTTATCTGTGATTTGCCGGGCTCTTATTCTTCCCTCCAACTCAAGATCTTTCTGGTTTGTTTCAAGTTCAAGCCCCATGTTCATACCAATGTCGAACACCCAGTTGTTCCATGGATCCTCTTCAGGGACTTGCACAGTCAGCTGATCAGGGTTTTGGGCCAGACTGAACGCATTAATGTTACCGTGTTGTACATTAAATGGCAGTAAGCCGCTGCTAATCAGGTTTGTAATGTCACGCTGGATTTCCAGTCTTGTTTTCATACTGGGTGCCTGGTAATCCAGTTCATATTGCAGGTTTTGTAAAGCACCCTGCCCGGTAAATTTTAAGATAAGATGCATGCCCCCTCCTCCGTTCTGCTGTCTTAGTGACCAGACATGGACATCCGACAGCGTCTGATCCCTTACATATTCAACCCAGGTGATCTGCCGTTTAAGATAATCCTTATCGCACTCCCCACAGTTGATATAAACCTTCAGTTTCTCCTGCCCATAGGTAATAAATGTGGTTAAAATCAAGGTGATTATGATGATATTGTTCTTCATGTGTAATTTTTCTTATATGATTTTGAACAAAGTTGGCATATTGAATCCAGGTGTTGGGATACCTATTATATAAACAGGGTTAAGCATGGGTTAAATAGGTTAAGCAAAAGTTAATAAGGACCGATGGTTTCAGTGTAAACACTTATTTTGTGATTATTTTTATAGATGATGATTAAATACAAATGGACCAATATTGTTACTGGGATAATCCTGTTCTCTTTATTGGGCCTGATGATCGTTCACGGGTACCTGCTTTCACTTGAAATTAACCTGGAGAAGGAACGGTTTGAAGAGCTGGCTGATAAGACCATGCTTGATATACACCATACCATTGAAGAGGACGAGTTGCTTTCAGATCAGTTGATCACCATCCTCAGAGCGAATGAAAAGGGGCAGCTTCCACCTCGTGATTTGGTCGAGGCTGTAACACAAGAGATCCAGTTTCGCATCGATACAATATGCAAAAGGTATGATATTTTTCTTCAGACAGACTTTGTTATATACAGAACAAAGGATCAAACCATCCTATTGGATTCAAGGGTTCAAGAAGAAAAAGAGGTTGATTTCACTAAATATTCAGAGCGAGCTGGTTGGAGGGTAAGAAAAGAACTTGGAAAGGGGAGGTACAGGGTCGGCCTTATTTATCATAATAAATACGTATTCATGCTTCGGAAGATGAGCACCCTTCTTATATTCTCCGGGGTGCTTTATATCCTGTTAATTTCGGGGGTCTTATATACCATTAAGAATCTAAAGGTCCAGAAGGAATTGTCCTCCCAGAAGAACCAGTTTATTAACAACCTTACCCATGAATTGAAAACTCCGATTTTCTCCACATCTCTGTTACACAGTGTGATGAGGAAGAAGTTGGGAAACAAGGACAGGAAAAAAATTCTAAAATACCTTGCCATGCTGGAAGGCGAGAATGATAAATTGAAACGACAGGTGGAAAAGATTCTTGAGATCGCTCAGCTGGATCATGGCAAATTGAAACTCAATTTCAGTGAATGCGATATTCATCAGATTATCCAGGATAATATGGATGCATTTTCGGTGCTGGCCAGGCAAAAGAAGGGAAAGATCCCTGTCAAGCTGAAAGCTTTACACAGTAAGGTGAATGCGGATCCCCTGCACCTCACCAACGTCTTGTTTAACCTGGTTGACAATGCCTTAAAGTATAACGTAAATACACCTTTGGTGGAGATTGAAACCAGGAACATCCCGGGCTCTTTGGTGATCAGGGTCATCGACAATGGAATCGGAATTGGTAAAAAGAACCGGGATTCTGTTTTTGAAAAGTTCTTCAGGGTCAATACGGGGGACATACATTCAGTCAAAGGATTCGGCCTGGGTCTGAGTTACGTCAAAATGATTATTGAACAACACGGTGGCACTATTGGTTTAAAAAGCGCAATGGGTAAGGGTACAACATTTGAAATCAAGATTCCGTGTATATCATGACTAAAGAACCCATACTCCTGGTGGAGGATGATTCCACACTTGGATATATCCTGACAGAATATCTTGAGCTCAATGGGTACCCTGTCATCTGGACGAAAAATGGGAAAGAAGGACTTAAGAAAATCAACAAACTACCATTCAGTCTTTGCATACTTGATGTGATGATGCCTGAAATGGATGGATATGAAATGGCAAGAAGAGTCAGGGACCAGAAAATTAGTATCCCTATTATTTTCCTGACAGCTAAATCATTAAAAATAGATAAG
>CAYSHS010000511.1:0-2431 GCA_964430845.1 uncultured Pirellulales bacterium
CCCAAAGAATGGTACACCGGCGGATTATCAAGGTCAAATTGATATATATAGTAAACTTATTGCTTTTTTTTGCGGCTAATCTATTTCCATCGGGAAATATTCTTTGGCGTTGTTGAAGCAGATATTCTCGACCATCCTTCCAACCAGGTCTAAATCGTTCGGGAGCAGTCCTGCTTCGACATCGGCGCCAAGCATGTTGCATAGTATTCTTCGGAAATATTCGTGCCTGGGAAAGGAAAGGAAGCTGCGCGAGTCTGTAAGCATTCCGATGAACCTGCTTAACAAACCCATGCTCGCGAGCGTTCTGATTTGCTGCTCTATGCCGTCCTTCTGGTCGAGGAACCACCAGGCGGAGCCGAATTGCATTTTGCCCGGGACAGAACCATCCTGAAAGTTGCCTATCATTGTAGCAACGAGCGCATTGTCGCGCGGATTTATATTATAGAGAATTGTTTTTGCCAGCTTATTGTTCACATCAAGCCTGTCGAGGAATTTCGCAAGAGGTTTGGCTATATTGAAATCACCGATTGAATCGAAGCCTGAATCTTTGCCTGCTATTTTTAGAAGTCTCGTATTATTGTTGCGAAGCGGGCCGAGATGAAACTGCTGCACCCATCCAGATTCGTGGTCCATAAAAGCCAGCTCAGCCAGCATTGCGGATTTGAGCTTCAGGGACTCCTGCCAATCAGGATTTTTCTCGGAAAGTATTTTATCGAAGATTTTCGAGATTTCATTTTCTGTATAATCTTCAGCGTATGTAATATCGAGACCGTAGTCTGAGAGCCGGCATCCGTTCTCGTGGAAAAAGTCATGCCGCTTTTGAAGAGCTTCGAGATAAAGGCGGTAATTCTTAACTTCCATATTACATGCTTGTTCAAGTCCTCTAATGAATGTACAAAGCTGTTGAATATTTTCCGTTTCCATCGCCTGATCAGGCCGCCATGCAGCATAGACCTTGACCTCGTAACCTTCAGAGCGGATTTTTTTGTGATATTCCAGTGAATCGAGCGGACCCTCGGTTGTACAGAGAAGTTTCACATTCATTTTGCGAATTATATTACGAACGCTGAAATCTTCCGACTTTAGCATCTCACCTGCTGCCTTGTAAATCTCTCCGGCGTTTTCCCTGCACAGGAGTCTGTCATCAATTCCAAAGACCTTTTTCAATTCCAGGTGCGCCCAGTGATAAAGTGGGTTACCCAGGCAGTATGGGACGGTTGCAGCCCATTTCTCGAATTTTTCATAATCGCTTGCATCGCCTGTAATATATTTTTCAGAAACGCCGTTGGTTCGCATTGCCCGCCATTTGTAATGATCTCCATTAAGCCATGCCTGTGTCAGATTGTCAAAACGGCGGTCCATGGCAATTTGCTCAGCGTGCAAATGACAATGGTAGTCATAAATGGGCATATTTTCAGCGTATTCATGATAGAGTTTTTTAGCAGTTTTAGTCTGTAACAAGAAATCTTCACCAATGAAACCTGCAATCATACATTTCCTTTACTTATTTTTAGAGTAATTTCGAGGTTTATTGCTGTTTTTCCTGTTCTTCCAGCTTTTTTCCCATTTCCAGTTTTCTTTTTCGAGCTTGTTCTGCAGGAGACTCAAAAGTAGCCATCTTTTTTGCCCAGTCTGTAACCTCGCTTCTTGTCTTTGCAAGCTGTTTTGAAACCGGTTTTGGTCGATTTTTCGCTTCCTCTTCTATTTTCTTCGTCCAGCGATAGTATAAATACCAGCCTATTCCTAAAGCAGGCACTGCAACTAACATAAAAATCTTGTACAAACTCATATTACGATTCCTCTAACAATGCCGGAAACCTACCTTGTATACATTCTGTTTTGTTAAAAGATACTACCCGAATCATAGAAAATGTCAACAAACGGTTTAAAAGACAGGGATTTTCACCCCTATTTTTGGCAAATAACGAAGAAATTTGACTAAAAAACAAAAAATATTACAAAAATATAAAAATATTTCAATTTTGTTGTCAACATTTTTACCTCGACACACGCCTTATTAATACAGGAAGGAAATTATTATAAAAAGCTAATCTTTAAATTGATAAAGATTTGCTGGGCCGCGCAGAGAACGCTTTTTGCGGGTTTGGAGAGTAATCGGGGACGCCGGAATGGATTCCAGGCGTCCCCGATGAACTTTTACACAAAGTACACTCCCAGTAAGGGATGCCAAATGGGAATATTCTGATTTTTGAAACTGAGAGGGAAACTAATTTATGAAAGCCTTGTTTTTCATAAGAAATTCTAACATTTGTCTTTGTTTAATCGAATTCTTCTTATACCATTTAGCCGTGAGATTAAAAAGGGCTTTTATAGGTGGATTCAGCATAACAAAATGGAATCGACAAGTTTGACTTATATAGTTTTTCTTCTTTGCAGCCAGCCTAAGAGTGCTGTTCCAATTCCACATAAC
>CAYSHS010000512.1:0-2408 GCA_964430845.1 uncultured Pirellulales bacterium
TATGATTTAGGATTTAGAATTTTGGTTGCGGCTCTGCCGCGCCAAGTCCTCGGTGCTCTCTGTGGCTTTTATTAGTGAACAGTTTTTATTGTATAGAGTTTTCTTCGTTTATTTGTGTGCTTCGTAGTGAATATTCGTCTCTCGTAGCTGGTGACTCAATTTATTAATTGTGCTGTGTACCGTGTTCTTAGTTCTGTGTTTTTTGAGCCTCTTTGCGGCTAAATATCTTGACTTTTAAGGGGCCTGTTTGTATAATATATAACAAAACAGAATACAATATGCAGAATACAGAATACAGGAGACAGAATACAGAATGAAAAAACAAAGCCAATCCTTTCGACTCTGCTCAGGACAAGTATTAAAATAGGCAAAATATATAGTTTATAGCAAATAGAATTATTATGTGACGTAAATCTTTATTTTGCAGGGACTTGCGGCTGCTTCACTAATCTATTTTTGTTACAGTTCGAGAATCTTTTTGAGTTTATCAACTTCGCCGGGCTTCATGTGGTAGCTGTGTTCCTTATCGGGATATTCGTTCGACTTGATTTCTTTGCTGTAATTCTTAAATGCTTTTAATGTGCGCTCTGCTAAGTTGTCATAACTCTTGGCAAATTTCGGGCCAGGTCCCTGTGTCAGCCCAAGAATGTCGGGCGCTACCAATACCTGCCCATCGCAGCAGGGGCCTGAGCCGCAGCTAATTACAGGTACTTCACTGCGTTGTGTTATAATTTGTGCCACTTCAGCCGCTGTTCCTTCCAGAAGCAGCGAGCCTGCGCCTGCACGCACCATTTGCTCTGCGAGATTTATAAGCTGTGCCGCCATTTCTGCTGTAGTTGCCTCGGCTTTGAAACGACCAACCCTGCTTATACTCTGAGGCCGTATGCCTATATGAGCCATAACAGCTATCCCCGCGTCACTTACGGCTCTTATTATATCCAGGTGAGCACCGGTAGCCTCGATTTTTACCATCTGCGCGCCGGATTCGGTTATAAATCGTCCGGCGTTCCTGATGGCATCTGGAATAGTCACCTGGTAAGATAGGAAAGGCATATCTGCCACGAGAAAGACATTTGGTGCTCCGCGTCTAACTGCGGCTGTTATTGCTACCATGAAGTCCATAGTAACAGGCAACGTGGAATCGAATCCCAAAACAAGCTGTGAAGCAGAATCACCCACAATTATCATCTCAATATCGGTTTGTGAGACAAGATTGGCCGTAGTGAAGTCATAGCAGCTTATCGCGGCGATTTTGCGATTATTTTGTTTCGCTTCGAATAAATCTGAAATTGTGATTCGTGTATTCATTTTCGTATTATAACAAATTACAAGGTCAATATTTAGTCTAAAAAACGATTTTGTACAAAACAACTAACAGGCTAATAGTTAAAATATGAGAACATACGAAGTTTTTCAAGCGTATTTTATTATGGATTATAAGTTAAATTTCAATGATTTTAGGAAAGTTAATAAAGAAAGGAGCGTTTTTCAAAAGAAAAACTTGATTATCTATAAGAAAAATGTAGTTTTTTAATAAATCTCGTTTTTTTTCTTAAAGAAATTAATACTGTTTTTTCGATGATATATGTGTAGGGATTTAAGAAGTTAATAATTGCTATTATCAGCTTTTCATCACCCTCCTCCGAAGCCAGATTCTGTTTTTAGGATCTGGCTTTTTTTAAAGATATTCGATGTGAATATGGGTAATATACGCATAATGGAAATAATTGGCAGTTATAAAATGGAGGTTTAAAAGTTAATTACTCTTTGGCTTCAGGCATTGTGAATTTCGTGCGTTTTGTCATTCGGATTTTTAAGTTTTACAATTAAAAAAACCAGCACAGACGGCAGAATATAAGTTTTCATAAAAATCAGTAATTGTTCGGAGCCTTGAAAAAGCCGGATTAAGAGGGGTATTAAAAATAAACATCCCAATGCGGCTTTTCGGCACCAGCCAAATCGAGTTAAATCATGGGACAGATATCGATGCGCAATTTTTACGGCAAGCCAGGCACAAAAAATACCAATAGCCGCTCCGGCCAATACATCCGATAAATAATGAGCAAACGAAGCGATTCTTAAAAAGCCGACAACGGCTGACGCGATAAAAAGAACGGGTATCCAGTACCAGCTCACAAACGCCGCTAACACTGAAGCCATAGCAAATGCACTTGCGGTATCACCTGAAGGAAATGACCAGCTTTGAAATGGATTCCTTCTGTTTTCTTCAGTCCAGTCCTGCCTGATAATGTCACGAGGTCTGGGTCTGCGAAAAGTCCACTTGATCGAATGTACGAAAGGCAGAACCAGCAATAAGGCGAGAAGCACTATCAGTGTGGCCCGAAGTCGGGACGTGGAATAGAACCAAAGCATCAGTAACCAGAGCGGAACAAATGTTTTGCCTAGCT
>CAYSHS010000513.1:0-2407 GCA_964430845.1 uncultured Pirellulales bacterium
CGGATGATGACTAATTGGTCAATAGGGCTGGCGAAATACTCCCGCGTGTACGTCACACCCCCGGAGATATACTGTGTTCTGGCAACGGCCGTATCCAGGTCCAATTGTCGTGTATAATCGGAGTAGGAACTATGCCCCGCAAAATTAAGGTATAAATTGCCGACCGTCTGGTACGCCATGCCATGATTTGTGCCCATCATATTACTGTTATAAATGGACTGAGCTGTATCGCGGTCGCCATAGAATATTTCGTTACGTACCTGTGCGAGGTAATTTTTAGCAGTTGTACGTGATGGATCATTAGGTTGTCCCGACCACAATGTATCTTCATTCAATTGAATACGATCACTGACAACGTTACCGAAAATCATGCCGCCCAGCCGGCCGTTACCTATCGGCAACGCTGCGGTCCAATCACTGCCGGCTGCCTCGTCATACCACAATCCCCAATGACTAAGATCTGCCGGCCTTGCCTGGACATTAGACGTTACCGTCAGGAAAACGCCTGTAAAAAACACGATGAGTCCGCTAAATAATTTATGATGAACCATTTCATTACCCTCTATTATCCACACAGCAATAAGATTTATATATGGCTTCAAATGCCATTTATTATATTATCTATGTTATCCGGTATAAACCGAAATTGCCAGCATATTTTTTGAAATATTACATAATCCTCATTTTTTACTCTCAATAATGAGGAAAAATTTTATTTGCTCTTTGTTACTGAAATCTAATAATATACCTCTATGAAGAAATCACTTTCATATTTGCCGAAGAACAAACGCGATGAAATTCGCTATGTAACCGACTTTATCCGCGGATTTTAAAGGGGACATTCTACTTTTTGATTTTTGAAAGACAATGCGATTACTCATCGAATTATCTCCCGCCAAGACTTTTGTTAGTGCTTAGTTTTTAGTCTTTAGTTTATGGATTCCCGCCTTCGTGTTTCTTCGTACTACAATCCGTAAACTTCTTGTTTTTTATGCGTGATTTTAATTTATTATGTTTGTAACATGTTGTTAAATAATATCTTATGTTTAATTTTTCAATGTGAGAACTTTTTAAATATCAGTCCGCCAGGTATGTCGGATAAATTCCAATCCGCGTAAATCCGTGTCAGAAAAACAGTGTGAATCCCGTGTCTGAAAGCATTTTGGTTGCGGCTACGCCGCGCTGTGTCCTTCGTGGTTTGAATCTCGTTGTCCGAAATGGATTTCCGCCTGCGCGGGAATGACATGATGGGGACAATTCTCTGCGTGCTCAGCGTTCGCGGCGGTTAATGAATTAATGATGGATAAGGTGACCGAGACCTGTACTACCGGCCAAAACGAAAAGAACCGCGAGCAAAATACCTTCCTTTGCTTTTTGATGTGTCTTTTCGTTTGCTGCATCCTGTTCAACTGTTTGCCTGTTTTCCTCGATGCTTTCGGCTTTGGCATTCTCAATCGTCATTTGAGACACTTGAGCATTAGAATCCAGGAACGCAATATTTTGCGTTTTCATGCTTATTGTATCAGGTCCATCTAATAGTGCTTTATTAGGCTCTACTATATCAGGTAATATTTGTCCAGGTACTTCCTGCTGAGGCTCGTCAGGAACCTGTGATTTAAGGTCATTCATTTTAATCTTAGCCAGAAGATTCAGCAATATAGTAGCCGCCTGCTGGTTCTTGAGGTCAAGGCTTGCATTCTTCAGCGGCGTCACAGCTTTATCAAGCTCGTTTATTCCCAGCAATTGATAGCCTAATAGCAATTGCATATCGGCGTCGAAACTATACGCATCTGCTTCGTCTGCAAGCTTGTCGAGCTGTGCCAGAAGTATTTCATCGTTCGGGTACAAACCGCGAGGATAAAACACGCCTTCCTTGTCGGGTTTTGTTTTAGCAAGTGCAACACGCAGAACTTCCGCCGCTTCGGAATATCTTCCGGCTGCGAAAAGAGTCTGGCTATAAGCAAAAGGAAGCACTATATCATTTGGCGCAAGCTCCATAGCTTTTGAGAAATATTCGATTGCCAAATCATATTTACCGATTTCAAAAGCATTAACTGCTTCTTCAAAATATGTATCCGCCAGGGTAGGCTCCGCCGGCTGAGTAGCAGGCTGCTGTGCTGTGCTGTCAAAATAATCCGAGCCTAAAACCCGGCTCGAGCTGTTACTTGCCGGATTATCGTAGTAATAATTATATGTATAGTAATAGTTGACATCAGTGCCTACCTGCCTGGCTATCGGATAGTAGCCGTACCAGTCGTATGGATGATAGCCATACCAGTAATAGCGAGTGTATGAATAGTCCAAAGGCCAGTAGCCGTCAAGACTTACGAATACATACTTTCGCTGATAATATGGATACACATACCCGAATGTAAGCCATGAGCCTCTATCGTAGCAAATTCTAAAA
>CAYSHS010000514.1:0-2400 GCA_964430845.1 uncultured Pirellulales bacterium
ATGCAACTGATCAAGAAATTGAGATCCTACACGAACAAATCTCAAAGATGAAAGGGCTCACAGATAAAAAGAATATCAAAGCTTTAGCCGACGCCAATGCTCAATTTCATCAAATGATTCGGACGTTTGGCAGAAATACATTCATTGCGCAACTTGTAAAAAGCGTTCATTTTTACCGCGGCATACATGAAACAGAAGGCTTGACATCGTCCCAAATGAGTGTTCGCCCGTTTGATCGTGATCAAGAATATTTATTTCGAGGATTCCTGGAACACAAGGCGATTTACGAAGCGATCGCACGGCATGATTGTGACCTTGCCGAGAAACGGGCCAGGGAGCATATTATTCGACCGTAAAAGATTGATGCTACGAAACCACCGGAATTATAGTGATGAAGTTGATCTCAAGTAAGTGACTATAAGAATCCTATCAAGTCGTACCTGTCTCTCCTAATTCTCCTTCACTAATTCAATCTTAGGCTTCACGCCTCTGTTTACCACGTTCTTTGGCCAATATCCCTTGCTGAGCCTGACAGCTTCCTGTAAAGCAATAATACCCTTCTGCTTGTCACGCGCCAGATCGGAATAAAAGGCGGTATGCGGTGTAACGATGACATTGCTCATTTCAAGCAGCGGATTGCCGGGATCAACGGGCTCTTTTTCGAAGACATCCAGACCTGCTCCGGCAATCCATCCTTCCTGCAGTGCCTTTATTAGGGCTGCCTCATCTACTATTGGGCCCCGGGCCGTGTTGATGATATATGCCGTTGTTTTCATCTGTTTGAATTCTTGTTCTCCAACGAGGTGAAAAGTTTCGTCGTTAAGAATGGTGTGAACGGAGATATAATCCGATTCTTTGAAAAGCTCTTGCTTGTCGACTAAGGTGATCCCATATTTCACGGCAACGGATTTATCTAAATAGGGGTCGTAGCTGATAACTCTCATGCCAAAGCACTGTGCCTTTTCCGCCGCCCGTCGTCCGATGTCGCCAAAGCCGATGAGCCCAAAAGTTTCACCAAAAATCGGTCCCATCGGTGCCAGGATCGCCCTCATATCAGCCCAACGTCCCTGTTTTGTATTGGCATCAAGATAGGCGATTTTTTTTGCACAATTGAGGAGAAGAGTAATTACATGATTAGAGACCTCTTCGAGACACCACTCGGCGGCAGGGCAGTTGGCAATTATAATGTTGTTATCCCTGGCTGCATCGGCATCTATTGTGTCATATCCGACGCCGTCGCGGATTATCAGCTTGCATTTCGGAAGCCTTTCCATGACTTGCCGCGTAAAATTACCTCGTGTTGTCAGTATTGCATCGGCGTCCTGAGCCAATTCGACTATCTCATCCTCGGTCGAACAAACAACTCTTGCCAGTTCGATATTTGCTTTGGCCATGGCACTGATCTGTTCTTCAGTAACGACGCACCTTTCGGCCTTATCTACTCTAGCCACTTTGAAAGGTGTTCCTACTTTTGATTCTTTACGCATAATTGCTCCTGAAAAATGTCTATTATTGTAATTTCAACTACTTTCCCGCCGAACGATAAAAAAAGCGCACATCCTGTTCATGCTTACTATTCCAATATTTTGATATCTGATACATCAGTATGGCCGCTAGTTATGCGGTTGTCAACTCGGGCAAATTCATATGCAGCAGTTGTAACGTCTTTAGTCTTGAGGCAACGTTTGTACGTTGTATCATTAGAACATGCCAGGGATCTTATCTACGGCCATTATGTTGATCTCTAATATAGGATTTAGCCATCATTCGACGTTGACAATAAGTATTTGACGATCTATGCTGATGTATCAAACATCAGTATACCGAGGATTAAAATAATCAAAATTCAATAATGGCAGTTCATATATACGGGCGCGTAATTCACCCGCAAACAAGATGCTAGTTTTGATACCTTTGCATTTCTAAGTGACGGCACGGTAGGAAAGCCGTGCGTGGTGAACCAAGTCGCCTGATTTTGTAGGAAAGAGCAATAAAGAATAAGCTAGCACAATCAAAAAAGCTACAAAATAGGGGGAACATAAAGAATAAAAATGATTACTGTAAAGAAAGAAGTCTTAATGGACTACGGCACTCAGGTCTTTAAAGCTGTAGGGGTTCCGCCCGATGAAGCGAAGTGGGTAACTGATTGCCTCGTTAAAGCTAATCTGAAAGGTGTTGATTCTCATGGAGTACAACGTATCCCGAGATATACCAATGAAGTTAAGAGCGGGAAACTCACACCTGGCGCGCAAATGAAAATATTAAAAGAATCGCCGGCAATGACAATAGTGGACGGATACGGCGGATTCGGCTATTCGATTGCCCGGCAGGCTATGAATCTCACAATGGAAAAAGCAAAAAAGATGGGTGTGGCTTTTGCAGGCATCCATCACTTAGGAC
>CAYSHS010000515.1:0-2385 GCA_964430845.1 uncultured Pirellulales bacterium
CGGCCCCACCTGGAAAACCAGCTGCCTGTTTACAAACAATTGGCGATCTGCACATTTAAGTGAAAGAACCAGAAGACGGCTGCCATGCTGTTTGCTTCTGTAATTTCGGTATTGTAATGGTTGATATTTCATACAACGACTTCGAAAAGTTAGTCATTAATGGGAAGTATACAGTACATAACCTATGGCGACAGAAGGATATCAGCAATATCGAAACAAAAACTAGCCAGATTGCGCTTAAAGACACGGCACATGGGGTGGTGCTTTATAAATTCATGGCTATGAAATAAACCAAATAGAGCAATTCTACCTAATAAATCAAGTCATAATTTTCATCACTTTCAGGAAATGGTAAATGATTTGGCCGATGAAAAGCAATGCATGAAGTTTTAAATCAATATATTAAATGCTTTTGTGAGAACAATAACCTTTATCAATAATTTTTTTAGCTACAGAAAGTTGCCGTTTACCTGAAAAAGTAATTATGGGCAAGGAATCCATCAGTCTCATATTCAGGCTGCAATCTTTGGGGCGATAATAGGATAAAAGCATATCAGCCAAAATCATGATTGCTTCAATTAACAGGTTTATCTGAATAATAAATGCTCCATAATAGTGAAACAATGGAACACACGAGTAAAAACATTCATTTGCTAAATTGAGTATTTATAGTATCTTTAAAAACAATTCAATATTAAAATATATATCATATATATTCAAATAGATAGATATTAATTTAAGTTCTTTAACCTTGTAAATCAATATTCTAATTAAGTTGAAATTATTTAACATATTAACATTCAATATTAAATACTTATAACTTTTATGTAATTAACCCTTAATTCGCTTAATTAATTAATAATATTTTTATGAAAAAACATCTTGCCTATTTTCAGCTCTTTCTAATTATGTCAGGGCTCATCGGCATTTCGAACATTTCGAGTGCACAGATAGAAGATTTTCAGGTTGGCACTACAACCCGTAAAATGCTGGTTTATGCTCCATCGAGCATAGTACCTAACCGTCCGCTGCTTATTTCCATGCATGGATATAATCAGGACATTAACTACCAGCGGAATCAGACAAAATGGGAACTGATTGCTAAGGAAAATAACTTTGTGGTTGTTTATCCAGGGGGTATCAATAATTCATGGGATATTTCAGGAACAAGTGACATTAACTTTATCCTTGCCATAATCGATGAAATGTATAATCGTTATAGCATTGATCGCGACAGAGTTTATCTTTCAGGCTTTTCAATGGGAGGGATGATGACTTATTACGCGGCGACCAAAATAGCTGACAAAATAGCTGCATTTGCCCCGGTAAGCGGTTATATGATGCAGGGTCCTGATACCAATAGTTCGCGTCCAATCCCAATTATCCATACGCATGGAACGGCTGATGATGTGGTTGCATACAGCGGGGTGGCAACCTGCTTAAACGCCTGGATTGCCAGAGATGGTTGCCCGGCCACCGCCCAGGTTACTCAACCATATCCGGTGGGCTCATCTTTGAGTGACGCTAAATATTACTGGGGACCAGGTATTGATTCTGTTGAAGTCGTTCTTATTAGCCTGGCAGGCAAGGGACATTGGCACTCAATAGAAGAAAATGGTGTAAATACCAGCCAGGAAATCTGGGACTTTTGTAAAAAATTCTCACTTGGTTTTGGAGTATCTAAGTTCAAAGCTGCTTCGGTTTATGATGCAGATCCAAAACAAATTCAGGTTAGTTTTACGAAACCGCTCAAAGAACCAACTAAATTTGAAGGTTTTGCTGTAAAAGTTGACGGACTGGTTGCTGAAATTGATACAGTGATCATGACTGATTCAGTGAATTTAGCAGTCCTTTTAACGAATGATATTCTGAAAGATAATGAAGTTCAGATTTCCTATAGCGGCGGTAATGTTCTATCTGTTTATGACAAGGCCCTGGCAGAGTTTAATGATACGCTTGTTGATAACCAGCTCTATGGATCTCCTCCAAAATTTGTAGAACTTAAGGTTACTGACAAAGGAGATACTCTTATTGCCAGGTTTAGTAAGAAAATGCTTTTGCCTTCTGGCATTTCATCACTGGCTTTGAAAGCTGATTTTAATGGAGAAATGGACATTCCGCTTATCCAGTGTGATTTTTTGAATAATGATTCTACTACCCTGGCATTCCCGCTTGGCGATACTGTTTATGCCGATTATACGCTTGTACTTGACTATTCGGGCGCTGACATAGCTTCTTTTGATGGTGGATTGCTCAAAAGTTACGCAGGCTATAAAGTAACAAACAATTCCCAGGGTTTACCGGTACATATTATTTCCGGAATCGTAGATGAAAGTGCCATAGCTGTTTCTTTAGAATTTTCCAAGCCAATGTATATGGTTGATA
>CAYSHS010000516.1:0-2380 GCA_964430845.1 uncultured Pirellulales bacterium
AGTTGCAATTCCTGCACGCCCAGACCTGGTTATGTATCCCCTGAATAGTATCGCACGTTTCACATCGCGGCTGAATAGCCAGAGACTTAGGCACGATATGCTCTTTCTGAAGCTCACCTTCACAAAATGTAGGATGAGCTTTAGCCCATGCTGATTATTCACGAGTCACAAGACACGAAATACGAGCCACGAATAGTCTTCCCGCGTAATTCCCGACCAAGACTTCACGCCGTTCTTAAGCTCCCTGAACTTATTCTTGATAAAACCATAGTTGGATTTTTTCGCTTCTTTCCCATCAGCAGCTTTAAACGCACTGCGTGCAATAACCTTCGCATACTGGTAATAAATCAAATCCCGAATTGTTTCTACATCTCTGTCTGGCATTGATTTTTGTTTCAGTTTTCGTTTATTGGTAAATATCCCTATTAATAACCTGATTTAATAGCCACATTTATTTTAGGCAATCTTAAAAAATACGTGACTAAATAATTAAAATATGATAACCTTTTGATGGTAAAAATGTAAATCTCAAAACAAAAAATAAATAATTACAGAAGATATAATTTTTTATTAAACCTTTTAATAACGAGTTAAACTAGACAGAAGGCGATTTGAAACATGAAAATGCCGCAACCCATTCCATATCAGGGCAGTAAACGTCAACTGGCGCCTCGAATTCTTCGATATTTTCCAAAAGGAATTTTGCGCATAGTTGAACCTTTTGCAGGTTCTGCTGCAATGACAATAGCGGCTGCATCACGAAATTTAGCTGAAAGGTTCTGGATTAATGATGCTCACAAGCCATTGATAGCTCTTTGGCGTGAGATTATAGAAAATCCTAAAACAATTTCTGTAGCTTATAGAAAGCTTTGGAATGCTCAACTTGGAAATGAACGAGAGTTTTTTAATTTTGTTAGATCACGTTTCAACAAGTCTTATCAGCCGGAAGATTTTCTTTATTTACTTGCAAGATGTGTGAAGGCATCGATTCGTTATAATTCTAACGGAGAATTTAACAACACTCCTGACAATCGGAGAAAAGGTGCGCAACCTGATGAAATGCATAATAGAATAATACATACTTCTCTCCTTCTTAAAGGCCGTTTAAAAATTACAGCCTGGGATTATAAAAAAGTGCTTCAAAATTGCAAAGATTGTGATTTCATTTATATGGATCCTCCATACCAGGGAGTCTGTGGCAGTCGAGATAACAGGTATCTGCCTAAAATAGAATTTGATGAGTTTTGTGAAGAGCTTGAGAAATTAAATGACAAGAATATTCGCTACATTATTTCTTATGACGGCCGAACTGGAGAAAAGGAATATGGACAACCTTTGCCTGAATCTCTCGGTTTAACTCGCATAGAACTGCATGCAGGCCGCTCTACTCAGGCAACTTTGCTTGGCAGAGCAGACATAACGTATGAATCATTGTATCTTTCTCCAAATCTATCAACAGCCGAGATAGAAAATCGAGAGATGCAAATGTCTCTTTGGTAATTATAAAAATCACATGACAAAAAAGAAAAAGAAAAAATCGAGCATAATATCGAATTTACCAGAAGAATTTATTAAAAAACTAAAATCTGTAAATGCCAAAAGACCAAAAACTGTCATCGACCATATACTGGAAAATGGCTTTGTTACAACAGAAGAGCTGAGCCAGTTATACGGATATGACCATGCTCCACGAGCGGCACGTGATGTAAGGGAATTAGGAATTCCTTTGGAAACATTTCGGGTCAAAGGAAAAAGTGGAAGAAGAATCGCTGCCTATCGTTTTGGCGACCTCTCAAAAATACGAGATAGTAAAATTGCCGGCAGAAGAATATGGCCAAAAGAGTTAAAGAATGATTTGGTTTCGTTAAATGGCGAACGATGCGCAAGCTGCTTTACAATCTTCGAGAAGAGATATCTGCAAATTGATCATCGTGTTCCTTATGAAGTTGGAGGTGAGCCGGAAGGCGAGTTGAATATTTCAGACTATATGCTTTTATGTGGATCATGTAATCGTGCAAAATCATGGTCATGCGAACATTGCAAAAATTGGAAGGAAGACCATTTAATTGAAGTTTGTAAAACTTGTTATTGGGCAAATCCGCAAGATTATCAACATATTGCCTTACGACTAATTCGCAGACTCGATATTACCTGGACTGATGTCGAAGTTCCAGATTATGAAAAACTTGTTAAGATGTCAAAGCACGCCGAAAAGGAATTGCCGGATTTTGTCAAAGAATGTCTTCGCCGTATTACAGATAAAAATACCGAAGACAAAAAATGATTTCAATCAGAATTAAAAATGTACCGGGTACATTTAATTCCCCCCGTAGGGGAAACAAGAAATCCATCCGGTTGATGCCTAATGATAGGAAATGCT
>CAYSHS010000517.1:0-2366 GCA_964430845.1 uncultured Pirellulales bacterium
ATCCATCTCATAATCTCCTTAAAAAAGGTTGTGCGTTTTCCTTTGAATCTTTTTTATATAGTATAAAGATACACCCAACTAAAGTCGGGTTTATCCACGGCACAACAAGCTAACGCTTATGGCTGCTCCGTTCCCGGCCTGACCAGGTTCACGCCGCTTGTTTGCATGGGACCCGGCTGTCAACATCACTTGTAACGGCAGTGGCTCAACGCAATCGACCCTCGGAAAAGAATTCAGCCCCGCTATAGCGGATTGCGGGTACAGGGTACCGCTGACACCCCGCTTAGCACGGCCAATTTCGTAAAAAATCTTTTCACTAAAATTAAACTGCAAATATGCTAATTGATTTGTCGGAACTTAGCAACTTTTTTTAATAAACTTTGATATTAAAAGAGAATTATGTTGACTTATTATTAGAATCAGGTTAAAAAAAATGGATTAGGTCGTAAATACAACCTGAACAATTTTCTCGTGGCCCGATTGATTGTTTTGAAACGGACGTTTTGCAGAATATCAACCTTTAGAGAGTGGCGCCATGCGAGATGAAGATGTCAAAAATAAGGGGGAGATTCGGGGAGAGCTAACCCGAAAAGCGAAATTTGAGTCTATTAATCTGGGTGTTTCCAAAAATCAACACAAAGAAGATATTACCGAGCAAAGACAAACCAGGGAAATATTAATTGGGCGCGAAAGCAAATTCAAGTCTATTTTTGACAATGCAAACGATATAATTGTTTTTGTGGCCAAGTCGGGAAAATTACTCGAAATAAATAATAAAATAAAGGATATTTTAGGGTATGAGCCAAATGAGCTTATTGGCAAAAACTTCCTTACTTGCGGCGTTCTTGCAGCTCGAAATGCTTCACTAATAATAAAACTCTTCACAGAGTCGGTTATCAGAGGTGGATTTCCGGATAAAGACAGCAATCTTGATATCACAAAAGTGTGGATTAATCATAAAGATGGGTACCCAATTGAAGTCGAAGCCAGCACAACGCCAATAAGGGAAAATGGTAAATTAGAGGGATTCGTAAGTATTCTTCGCGATATCACAGAGCGCAAGAAGTCCGAGCAGGCACTTTTATATGAGAGAAATTTTGCTGAGAGCCTTATCGATACGGCACAGGCAATTGTCCTGGTGCTTGATACCGAGGGAAAGATAGTAAGATTTAATAAATATATGGAGAATATCTCAGGTTATTGCCTGGATGAAGTGAAAGGGAAAGACTGGTTTGCAACTTTTTTGCCTGAATGTGATCAGGAAAAGATTCGAGAGCTGTTTCAGAGTGCCGTTAATGATATCCAAACACGCGGCAATGTTAATCCGATAATTACAAAAACCGGCGAAAAACGCCAAATTGAATGGCACGATAAAACTCTCAAGAATAGTGAGGAAAAAACAATTGGTGTTCTGTCGATAGGTCTTGATGTTACAGAACGCAAAAAAGCAGAGGATGAATTACAAACAAGCCAGACACAACTGTCCCAGGTCTTAAAAATCGCAAAACTGTGTTACTGGGAATATGATGGGACAGAGGAAATGTTCACTTTCAACGACCAGTTCTATTCTGTTTACCGCACATCTGCTGAAAAAATTGGCGGTTATAAAATATCACCCGAACGTTACGCTCAGCTTTTCCTGTACCCCGAAGATGCACACAAGTTATACGATTTGATAAAGAAACTCGCTGAAAGTTCTGATATGCTTCGCTCCTTTCAGAGAGAGCATCGAGTTAGATTCGGTGACGGAACACCTGGATATGTTTCTGTAAATTTCATTATTGTTAAATATAGTAATGGTCGAGTAATTAAAACCTACGGTGCAAACCAGGACATAACCGAACGCAAACAAGCTGAAGAAGCGTTGAGGGAAAGCCAGGATGAATTAAATACAATACTGAATACTGTCCCAGCCATGATTTGGCTAAAAGACCAGGATGGAAAATATTGTTGGAGTAATAAGTGTCATGCTGATTCTATAGGTATTCAAAAAGAGAATATTGAAGGAAAAACTGATTTTGATATTTTCTCAAAGGAGCAGGCCGAAAAATTCCAAAATGACGATAAAGAAGTTCTAAAAACCTTAAAACCTAAATTAACAATAGTCGAGGAATATAAAAAACCGGATGGAACAATTGGATGGATTAGAACTAATAAACTACCATATTTCAATAATAAAAAGGAAGTAATCGGAACAATAGGTTTTGCATTGGATATTACAGAAAGAAAACTGGCACGTGATGCTTTGCAGGAGAACGAACGATTATTAAATGAAGTTGGCCGGATTGCGAAAATAGGCGGCTGGGAGAGGGATTTAATTACAAGAAAGGCAAAATGGACGAAAGCAAAATACGATATATTCGAGC
>CAYSHS010000518.1:0-2365 GCA_964430845.1 uncultured Pirellulales bacterium
TTGAAAATCTGTACGAGCATGTCGATGAAATAAAAAGCAAGAGGGGTGACAACCTGCGCGCATTTAAAGAACAGGCGATGATGAGCAGGCAGCTTGTTACTATAAAGCTTGATGTGCCAATCGAAATCGATTATAAAAAATATGAATTACAAAAATATAACGAAGCCAATTTAATTGAAGTTTTTAACGAGCTTGGTTTCAATCGCCTTCTTACACTGCTTGGTCTTGAGAGCGGCTTATCAGCAGAGACTGAAGATCAGTTTAAAACTGAATTAAAAGAAAATACGCAAGAATCGACAGCTAATGAGAAAAACTATCAATTAGTCGATACTAAAGAAAAATACGAGGTGTTTCTTAAGGAATTAAAAAAACATAAATTATTCGCAGTCGATACCGAGACAACGTCTGTTGACCCGATGAAGGCGGAGCTTGTTGGAATGAGTTTTTCCTGGCAGCCATATAAAGCATATTATCTTGCCATTAAAGCTCCTCTCGGAACGAAGCGCCTGGATGTGAACTCTGTAAGAGAAACTCTTGCGCCTATACTAGCAGATAGTGACGTTAAAAAAGTCGGGCAGAATATAAAATACGATATGCTCGTTCTGCAAAACGCGAAAATGCCTGTAAAAGGTGTGTGCTTCGACACGATGGTTGCTTCGTATTGTCTTGAACCTGAACGAAGTCACTCGATGGACAATATGGCGAGGGATTTTCTCGGCTACGAGTGCATTCCGATTTCATCTCTCATAGGCAAAGGCAAAAACCAGCTTACATTCGATATGGTCGATACCACACCCGCGTGCGAATATTCTGCAGAGGATGCCGATGTTACTTTTCGCTTGTACTTATATTTTAAGGAAAAGCTGGAAGCAGAGCCGGTGTTGAAAAAATTATTCGAGGAAGTCGAGATGCCCCTCGTGCCTGTTCTTGCAGCGATGGAATATAATGGCGTTTCGCTCGATACCAACTTGCTTAGAAAAATGTCGGGAGAAATATCAGAGTCACTTAAAAGCATAACGGAAGAAATTTACAGGCTTACGGGAGAAGTATTCAATATCGATTCTCCAAAGCAGCTTGCTGAGATTCTTTTTAACAAGCTCAACCTGCCGCCTGTTCGTGTCACCAAGTCAGGCCAGAGCACGGATGCTGCTGTGCTCGAGCAGTTAGCTGGGCAGCATCCTGTTATAGAATACCTTCAGCAATATCGAATGTTGACCAAGCTGCAAAGCACTTATATAAATAAGCTGCCATCCCTTGTGAACGGTAAAACGTCACGTGTGCACACTTCGTTTAATCAGACTATTACAGCTACAGGCAGGTTAAGCTCAAGCGATCCGAACCTGCAGAATATTCCAATCAGGACGGAGCTTGGCAGTAAAATTCGTTCGGCATTTGTTCCGGGAAATAAAGGTGACCTGATTCTAAGCGCCGATTATTCTCAAATCGAGCTGCGGCTCCTGGCACATTTTTCGAAAGACAAGGCGCTTATGACGGCTTTCGAGCAGGATCGTGACATTCATGCTTTTGTCGCTTCACAGATTTATAACTGCCCGATAGAAGAAGTGTCGAGCGAAATGCGCTCCCGCTGCAAGGCTGTAAATTTCGGAATTATTTACGGCCAGGGTCCCTTCGGGCTGTCACGAACCATCGGGATAAGCCATGCTGATGCGAAAAAGTTCATAAAAGATTATTTTACGCGGTATAACTCGATCCAGGATTTTTTCGATGAATGTATCAAAAAAGCAAAGCAGACAGGCTATGCAGAAACGATTATTGGACGCCGCAGGGCGATTGCAGATTTGAGCAGCCGGAACTCAGGCAGGCGCTCGCAGGCAGAGCGTCTCGCAGTTAATACTGTGATTCAGGGATCAGCGGCGGATTTGATTAAGATTGCAATGATAAAAATCCAGAGCCAAATAGAAGATGAAAATCTGCCTCTGAAGATGATTTTACAGGTCCATGACGAGCTGGTTTTCGAGCTGCCCGCCGCAGATGCACCACAATACGCAAAATGGGTGCAAAAGGAAATGTCAGGTGCGATAAAACTCAGTGTACCTCTAAAGGTCGATGTTACAATCGGTCCAAGCTGGCGGAAAGGGTAAAAATGAAGAATCTTTCGCTGCGCCGGCAATTACATAAATGTTTTTTCTTGTAATACCTGTAAAAAAGATGTAAATTATAGTATGCAAAGGAGTTGCATTTCTAATATGAACTGAACTTTTGCAAAAATGAGAAAAGGCATACTTTGGAAAGAAAAAATATGTGTTTTATTTTTTCTTTTCCAAATATAAGCTATTATGTATGAACGAATTACGAAAAGATATAATTATTATTTTAAGAAAATCGTTCAGCGATTTTCTTAAAT
>CAYSHS010000519.1:0-2364 GCA_964430845.1 uncultured Pirellulales bacterium
GCAGGTTTATTCGGTTCTGCTCTGGATTAGCAGGGGGTTACATTTGTCGCACAGGGACCTTTTTTACCCTGTCCGATCTCAAACTCCACTCTTTGTCCTTCATCCAGGCTGGCGTAGCCTTCCATTTTAATTTCCGAATGGTGAACAAACAAATCCTCACTACCTCCATCGGGGGTGATAAATCCAAAACCTTTTTTTCCGTTAAACCACTTTACTGTACCTGTGCCCACTGCTTTGCTCCTTGGCCTAATATAGCCGTAAATTTTGCCTCTCCACTTTCACCAGGGGAATATTCCTGAGAGACGCAAGAATAATCCGACTTTACATTTCATAAACTGGTATTATAACCCTATTATCAGAAAAAAATCAACAAAAATATAAAAAATATTATTTTACAAAACTCTTGTTATTTTACCTGAAAATTTAGCAACATTTCAGGAGCTTCATAAGCATCCTGATTTCGGTTAGGAGACTATCAATATTTTCTTGCTCACCCGGTCAATAATCGTTATGCTGGATTGGGTGAATAGTTATGCGAAAGATAAGCAGTCCCAGTTTAGCTCAATTATTGCGTCAGCTTCGATATACGCCGCAGGAGAAACGCAGAAAACAGCTTGACGCCGCAGAAGAGCTTTTTGGAATAATAGATAAAGACAAGGAATATCCTTTCGAGTTTGTCTGTTTTCGTATTACCGGTTTTCATCTTAAAAGCGCAATCGGCAGCGAGCTGATAAAGGGAGAAGATTTATTAGAGGATTTGAGAATTTTTATATCCAAGCTTTCAGGCCAGATTGCACGCACGATACCTGAAGTATCTGAAAAGGTTTACACTTATGAAGAGCTTGCAGAAATGTTTAAAGTCTCCCCAAAAACGATTTATCGCTGGCGAAAACGGGGTTTAATTGGTGAAAAATTCATTTTTAAAAAAGGTACAAGGCGTTCAGGTTTTTTGCAGTCTTCAGTTGACCAATTTATTCAGGCCAATCCCGATTTGGTCAGTAAAGCCGAAAGGTACGAAAGGCTCACAGTTCAGGAAAGAAACCGGATTATCAAAAAAGCCTCAAGACTTTCAGCAAAAACAACGCTTTCTCGACATCAGATTATTCGTAAAATCAGCACAGATACAGGCAGGTGCTTCGAGACTATAAGATATACACTTAGAGATTATGAAAAAGCCAATCCCCGAAAAGCAGTATTTCGAAAATCTGCCGGTGTAATTGATCCGGCTCAGGCGGCAGAGATTTATCGTCTTTACAGGCAGGGTGTTGGTATCAAAGAGCTGATCGGGCGTTTCAGGCGGAATAAAAGCTCGATATACAGGATAATAAACATAAAAAGAGCAAAATTGCTCCTTGCAAAAAAAATTGATTTTATTCCCAGCGAGGAATTTTTCGATGATGATGCGGGCCGGAAGATTTTATCAAAAAACCTTCAAGATATTTGGCCTGTGGCGAAGAAGGATTTAGGGCAATTGAATCTGGCCGACAGCTCGCTTCCCGAATTTTTACAGACATTGAAAGATGTTCCAGTGCTTAACAGGGATAACGAACTCGAGCTGTTTCGAAGATATAATTATCTGAAATACCTGGCAGATAAGAGCCGCATAGGTATATCATTAACGCGTGTTTCCGGCAGAAAACTGGAGCTGATAGAGAACTATTTATCAGAAGCAGAAGAATTAAAAAGAAGAATTATCGAGGCAAATCTTCCTCTTGTAGTCAGTGTAGCACACAAGCACACATCAGGCAGGATAAGCCTTTTTGACTTGATAAGCGAAGGAAATTTCTCCCTGATGAATGCTGTCGAGAAATTCGACTATACTAAAGGGTCTCGTTTCGGGACATTTGCTTCCTGGACCATATCCAAGGATTTCGCTCAAAAAACGTCGGAGCTTTACGAGCGATACGATAAAAGCAGGGCAGCTTCCCTGGCAAATATTCAGCGTGAAATACATACAGATGACAGTGCAGATTTCGCCGCTGTTGAAAGGGCGAATAAAAGCCTGACACGAGTCATAAAAGAGAATCTTAACGAGCGTGAGCAATATATTATCCTTAACAGGTTTGGTCTTGTCGGCTCGCACATCAGAAAGAAAACAAAAACACTGGTTGAAATAGGTATGGAGCTGAACTTGAGCAAGGAGAGAGTCCGGCAGATAGAGCTGATTGCACTTCAAAAGCTTAGACAATCTCTAAGTGCTGAAGAATTTGAATTATTGACCGGCTAATTTTGAACCGCAGATGAACGCTGATTCGCGCAGATTTTTCACTACCACGACTCTGTCATTCTGAGTGAAGTCGAAGAATCTATTTAAAAAAGTAAATTCAATTTATTGCCACGGCTCGACTCGTTCGACCTTGAGGC
>CAYSHS010000520.1:0-2360 GCA_964430845.1 uncultured Pirellulales bacterium
AGCAGGAACTTCATCCGGTCCCCTGCGACGGTCGCGGTGACCACCATGCCGGGTGACGATGTCACGCACCCTGTTCCTGACAATACTGGTTATATCACAGAAGGACAGCTTTACCTTAGGCACGGCCGTATCGAGCCTTTCGGCTCCCTGTCCCGCCTGAAACAGTTAGTCAACGGAACAACACGCGATGACCATCGAGCTATTATGAACGGCTGTATCCAGCTTTACGCTCAATGTGACGAGAGCAGGGAGAAAAGAGAAATGGGATTCGAGCTGTCCGAATGGGACGAGAGGCTCCTGCAATACGGTGACTTGTTCGAAGATAAAATAATGAACCTGAACTTGAATATACAGCTTTTCGACGCACTTGATAAGTGCTGGGAAATCCTTGCTGAATGTTTCAAACCTGAAGAAACCGGCATTCGTGACGCTATTATTCAAAAACACTGGCCGAAAAGAATTACACGTAAGGAAACAGAAAAGACTTCAAGCTCATGAAACTCCTCGAAGCATGATATAGTTCTAAAAAGTTATGGCCAAAAAAAAGATAAAATTTACTCGAACCGAGCTTAAACAGCAGAGAGATGCACTGGCACGCTTTAAGCGCTATCTGCCTACCCTTAAGCTAAAAGAGCAGCAGGTGCAAAGCTCCATCGTGCAGACGCGGCAGCTTTTCAGGAAAATGCAGGATGAAGTCGATACGACAGGACGAATCATCTCCGCTTATGACGGATTGTTTAACGATGTCGCAGGCATGAACTTCAAAAGATTCGCTTCACCCGAATCCATAAGAACCTCGACATACAGTATAGCGGGAGTACACGTTCCCAGGTTTGAAACTGTAGTTTTCCCAAAAGCCGATTACAGTCTCTTCGGGACTGCTCCATGGACAGACAAAGCTCTCGCTGATTTGAAAAAACTTCACAGGCAGGAAACGGAGCTGGAAATCCTGCAGAAATGTCTCGACCTGCTTCAGGCTGAACTCAAAAAAGTAATGCAGAGAGTGAACCTGTTCGAAAAAGTCATGATTCCGAATACCCAGGAGAATATTCGCAGAATTCGGATTGCTCTCGGTGACCAGATGACGGCAGGCGTTGCGAGAGCTAAAATCGCAAAGGCAAAGCTGGAGCAGAAAGCAGAACAAAGCATGGAGGCAGGCACAGAATGATTGTACCCATGTCCAAAGTCTATATCGTGACACAGAGCCATAATCATGCGAGGCTTCTGGATGTGCTCGCGCAGCTTGGAGTTGTGCATATCGAGCCTGTCGATCCGAGTAAAGCTGTCGCTGAAGAGCAGATTGTTCATTCTTTATCGACTCTCGACCACGCAATACAAATTTTACAGCGAATCGAGCCTTCAGGCGATACGCCGCAGGTTCCGATTCTGGAAGCTGCGCATGAAACAATTACCATCAATAAAGCCGTCTTTGATGAAAAAGAACGATTAAGCTCTCTCCACAGGGCTGCAGGACAGCTTACTCTATGGGGTAACGTAGAGCTTAAGAAACTTATACATCTTCGCTCGATAGGTTTGGAAATCAGGTTTTTCTCGATAGCGAAAAAAGACCTTCATAGCATCGAAGCGGAGTGCATTGAAGTCGTATCGGAACTTTCGAGCAAAGATGTAATGATTGCGGTTATTGACAGAATCGGAACATTTAAGTTGCCCGAAGGAGCTAAAGAAATTCAATGGCCGACAAGTGACCTTCCAACAATTAAGAGAGAAGCTGCTAAACTGGATGCTTCTCTGAAAAAGCATGATACCAGATTGGCACAACTTGCCAACTTAATAGATAAAATCAAAGAAGAGCAAAAGCAATTTCAATCAAAAGCTGATTTCCATATAGCTCAAAACAGCGGCCTGACAAGGAAAGCCTTATTTGCCATTCAGGGATGGGTCCCAGACGCACAAGCTGATTCTCTTTCTGAAAATCTCAGGAAACATGAAATCACAGCCGCTGTTGATGTCATGTCACCGGAAGAAGGTGAGCAGCCGCCGACATTAATTGAGTATCCAAAATGGGTCAAACCTATTAAAGGTCTTTTTGATATGCTCGGAACATTACCTGGTTATGAAGAATATGATTTGTCTCCATTTTTCATGATTGCTCTGCCATTGTTTGCTGCTATGCTCATTGGTGATGCAGGATACGGCTTAATTTTCACCGCAGGGGGATTTATTTTTTATAATCGACTCGTAAAAGTTGCCGGAAAACCGACAGCACATTTAATTATTATTTTTGGTATAGTAACTCTTCTCTGGGGAGTTTTGACTGCAAACTATTTCGGTGTCACTCCACAGATACTAACAGATTCCGGACGAACAGGTGCGGCAAAGTTAATGAAAGCACTTGCCCC
>CAYSHS010000521.1:0-2358 GCA_964430845.1 uncultured Pirellulales bacterium
CGGAAAAAAAGTATTTGCGGTGTCTCCTGCAAGTTTTATTACGACACGTTCCCTGGAACAGGTTAAAAACGACGTGGCTTATTCAAACATGCCTGTTACACTAATTGGGATAAGTGCCGGAGTGAGTTACGGAGCTCTTGGCTTAACACATTTCTCTCTTCACGATATTGCAGTATTTCGGGCTATAAATAACATCGACATAATAATCCCGGCCGATAATTTTGAAACAAGACAGGCTATAATAGCAGCATCTAAAACAAAAAAGCCTCTCTACATTAAATTTGGCAAGAAAAAAATGCCGGATCTTCCACGGATTGAAAATGCCTTTGAAGTTGGAAAAGCTTCGATTATTTGCAAAGGAAGCGACGTAACTTTTATGGCATGCGGTGAAGCAGTACTACCTGCTTATGAAGCAGCTCAAATCCTGGAAGAAAAAGGGATAAGTACAGAAGTAATTAGCATGCATACTGTTAAACCATTAGACAAGGAAGCTGTAATTAAATCGGCAGGTAAATGCAAAGTTATCATTACAGTTGAGGAACATAGTATACATGGCGGCCTGGGAGAAGCATGTGCAGCACTTTTTATGGAAGAAAAGATCTATAAACCTTTTAAATTAGTGGGCTTCCCCGATGATGATATCGTTAACGGCTCGCAAGGCGAAATATTTAGCCACTATGGAATAACAGGCAAGGGACTTTCTGACATGGCTCTAAAACTTATTTAGTTATAAAATATTCAGGACTATAATTGAAAAAACACACTAAGTGAAAAAAATGGCAAGAACGAAACTGATAATACTATTTCTTGGTCTGATAATTATTTCAACGACTATAGGATGTTCAAACAGGAATAAAAATCAGCCCTCAAATAAAATTGCAGTGGTTATTTCAACTTTGAATAATCCCTGGTTCGTTGTTTTGGCAGAGTCAGCGGCAGGAAGGGCTAAAGAGTTGGGTTACGAGGCTCATATTTTTGACTCACAAAATGACCCTGCTAAAGAGGCTGAGCATTTCGACAACATCATTGCAATGGGTTATGCTGCCATCCTCTTTAATCCTACCGATGCTGATGGCTCAGTATTAAATGTAAAACGTGCCAAAGCTGCAGGGATACCCACCTTCTGCATGGACAGGGAAATCAACTCACGCGATGCAGCCACAACACAGTTGCTCTCTGATAATTTTACAGGTTGCGTGAAACTGGGTCAATATTTTGTAAAGCAACTGAATAAAAAAGGCAATTATGTAGAGATACTGGGTCTGGTTGGCGACAATAACACGTGGAATCGCTCCGGTGGCTTTCACAGTGTTGTGGATGAGTTTCCTGAATTAAAAATGCTTGCACAGCAGAGTGCCGATTTCGATCGCAACAAAGCAATGGATGTAATGGAAACAATTATGCAGGCAAATCCTGTAATTGACGCAGTATTTTGCGGAAATGATGCCATGGCAATGGGTGCATACCAGGCCATTCTGGCTGCAGGGAAAGCTGATAAAATTAAGGTTTTTGGCTTCGACGGGGCAGACGATGCAGTAAAAGGTATTGCAGATGGTAAAATTGCAGCAACGGTTATGCAATTTCCTGTGCTTATGTCGCGTACTTCTGCAGACCTTGCAGATGAATACATTAAAGGAAAGCGTGACTTTGACACCAAAACACCTGTTGAAGTAGTTCTTATTACCCCTGAAAATGTAAATAAATACTTACCCAAGAAATAATTGTTATGAGCCTTACAGTTAAATACATAATCGGAGTATTGGCAATAATAGTGCTGGGTTATTTTTCACTCGATATTAAGAAACTTGACGAATACAAAGCTACTAATAAGGACACCAGTTTCGATGCCACTGAATATGCCAACCTTTTTTGGGAAAATCAGCTAAGTGATTGTATTGAAAATGCAGCTGATATAATAGTAATAAAAAGTCAAATGGAGCAAAATCCTGAACTTGCACTTGAAAAATATACACACAAGCTTGGGATCTCCAAAACACATTATCTTATTTTACATGGATCCGGAATTATAAGCTCGGTCGATGAGGAATTTTTGCTTGTCACGATTGATGAAGATACCCAGGCAGAGGTGGCGACTGACTTTATTTTTGGAAACTCGCTTCGCGATGGTTCAGGGAAAGTTGACATCAATCAATTCCTGAATATGACCGATTTCAACAACGTTTCTGTTGCTTTGAATAAACTTGTAAAAGAAAAAGTAGTTTCTCGTCTGAAAAGATCAGCAAAAGCTGGAATGAGCATTGAATTTACCGGTGCAGCTGAGATAAATGAGGAGAATGTTGATTTAACCAAAATCCGGGTAATCCCGATATCCGTAAAGCTTAGTGATGAATAATCAAA
>CAYSHS010000522.1:0-2357 GCA_964430845.1 uncultured Pirellulales bacterium
GAAGCGGACGAGTACACAATACCCGGCCTGGTGAAGAAACTTCTCAAACTTTTTATCAGTATCGATAAGCTGGTAATCTTTTTTAATATTTTTTAAATCTTCTCTGTGTTCTCTGTGGCTTATATTGACTTGTCCTTCCTCTGTGGCTGTATCAACCGGATGCAGACCAAGCTGTGTCATCAATCTCACAAAATTAAGCTCTGTAAAAATCTCCGCCAATGCCTCATTATCGAATTTCTTCACCGCGAATTTTTTCTGGTCAATCTCAACCGGAGAATTACAGTCGATTTTGACAAGCTCCCTGCTAAGTTCAACAACATCAGCAGACGCTCTTAGGCTATCACCACGTTTGCCTTTTATCTCGTCTGCGTGCTTATATAAATTATCAATCGAACCATATTTCTGTATCCAGTCCAAAGCAGTTTTCGGTCCCACATCGGGAACTCCAGGGACATTATCGGCAGTGTCACCCTGCAATGCGAGACAATCGATAAACTGCTCAGGCTTGACTCCCATTTTTTCAATCATTGCTTTTTCATCTGTAACAGTATCGGTTTTAATATCGTACACGCTAATATTTTTATCTATCAACTGGAGCAGGTCTTTGTCCTTCGAGCAGATTAGCGATTCATATCCGTCAGAAGCGGCCTTTTTTGTGAGAGTGCCGATTATGTCATCAGCCTCGAATCCGTCAAGGCGCAGAATCGGAATATTCATCGCGTTCAAAATCTGCTCTATCCTGTCTATCTGCTTGGGCATATCTTCAGGCATGGGAGGCCTGTGTGCCTTGTAATCCGGATAAATTTCGCTCCTGAAAGTCGGCGTCTTGCTGTCCATCGCGACAACCAGCATATCAGGCTTCTGCCTTTGTATCAGCCCGACAAGCATCTGTGTAAAAATATACACCGCCTTCGTAGGCTCACCCGAAGGGCTTGTGAGCCTCTGACGCATCGGCGCAAAATAAGCGGCGTAAATATGTGCGTGTCCGTCAATAATATACAGCTTCTTAGCCATTGACACCACTTTATTAGCGGCGTGCCATTCTGTCAAGCATCTAAACTTCGGGATTTTCCTGTTTATTCTAATTGCAACAAGAACCTTTTTATCATAAAATCAGGATTTTATGCCAAATGAGCCGAAAAACATATTGATATTGAAACCGAGCGCACTGGGCGATATAGTCCTTGCGTTACCTGCGCTCTCTGCTCTGCGAAGGAGTTTTCCCAATGCGAAAATAAGCTGGCTCATGCGTCCTGAATTTGCACCACTGCTCGAAAATCACCCTTCACTTAACGAAGTTATTATTTTCGACCGCAAATTATTAGGCAAGGCATTATACAATGCAAAAGCGTTAGGTGCTCTCTATTCGCTTGTCAGGCAATTGAGAAAACGAAAATTCGATGCGATTTTCGATTTCCAGGGACTTTTCCGAACCGCATTTTTAGCATGGCTTTCAGGCTGCAAAAAACGGTACGGCATGGCAAACGCCCGCGAATTGGCACACATCTTCTACACAGATAAAATAGAGCATAATTCCCACTGTATTCATTTGGTCGATTTGTACCTGAAAATGGTAAAAGCCTCTGGCGCAAAAGAACTCGATGTCCGATTCGAAATTCCTTCAAATAATACAGATGTGGATTCGGTAAAAAAACTCCTGAAAATCCATAACATCGAACCGGGCAAATACATAATATTTATCCCAGGCTCAGCGCACGAGGATAAATGCTGGCCTCCCGGGCGATTCGCAGAACTTGCAGATAAAATTGCTTCTAAATGCGAATACCCAATAATAGCAGTCGGAACAAATTTGGAAAAAAACAAGGCGGAAGAAATAAACAGTTTATCAAAAACTAAAATCATAAACTTAGCAGGTCAAACGTCACTTAAAGAATTAGTTGAGCTATTGCGTCTGGCCAAGTTAGTAGTAAGCAACGACACAGGTCCGGGGCATATCGCCTCTGCGCTTGGTACGCCGCTGGTTATGATGTATAGCTGGTCAAATCCGGCCCGCATAGCTCCCTATAACAGACCGGAGTGCATGGTCGCCAAAGACCCATACACAAGGGGCATCGAAATAAAAAGCACAAACCCAAACCACAGTATAACAAATATCACAGTTGACGAAGTCTTCCAAAAAGCCTCTGAGCAACTCAAAAAACAACCACAAATGAACTTGTCGCGGCAGAGCCGCAACCAATCCGCCAGAAAGGAATTTGGCGGACTAAACTCTAAATCCTAAATCCGGAACAATCCTATCCTGAGCATAGTCGAATGGAATTAAATATCAAAATTCCAATGATTCAAACGAGAACGTAATTCTATGTCTGACATCAAGTTATAAAACTATAATTTAA
>CAYSHS010000523.1:0-2356 GCA_964430845.1 uncultured Pirellulales bacterium
GACATACTCTCGTCAAATCCGCCTGTTTTGACAACTGCCTCCCGACGAGCCAGCATAGTCGGGGTAAAAAACTGAATTTTCATCACGTCGATAAACGGCCGCTCAAGAATTCCCTCATCCGTTCCGTAGTCCGGACACCCACGAACTGTGAACAAATCCGTGCTTTTATCGTCCGGCAGCATTATCGTTGCATTGGTAACGTGCGCTGCTATCTGCGGATGTCTTGAAACACAGTTCATTTGTATAGCCAATTTTTCCGGCAGCCATTCGTCGTCCGAATCCAGAAACGCAAGCCATTCACCCTGTGCCGACCGGATGCCGGTGTTTCTTGCGGCACTTGTTCCTGCTCTCTTTTGATAAATGTACCGGACACGGTTCATATAGGGTTTAAGCACCTGCCGTGTATCGTCTGTCGAGCCGTCATCAACTACGATAATCTCATAATCCTGATATGTCTGGGCCAACGCACTATCTATGGCCTTTATCACATATCTCGCACGGTTATAAGTGGGAATAATGACGCTGATTTTCGGCATAAGACCTACTTTTGTACATTCCCCGCAGGCAATTTTTGTTTGAACCATTTCACTATCGGAACCAGTCCCGGAGCACCCATTTTAATCCTCAGCTTCATGTAGTCCCATTGCCATCTTTTCATTAGGGGATAATGCTCCAGCAGATATATCGCCGAGTCGGCATCGCCGCTCATGAACTTCCTATGGGCGGCTTTTAATGCCGTATATGCCAGGTATTTTTCAAACGCCTCTTTGTATTGTTCCGGACAAACCTTCCTTGCCGACTCAGGATGCAGCAGGACCGGCAACAAATTTTTTGGAGAACTTCTCCCGGAACCCGTAAGGCCGGAACATTCACGATGATATATCATCAATTTTCTGCTGTCTCTGTAAACTGTGTGATTAAGAATAACCTGAAGCCATAAAAAGTTGTCTTCGCCGTAGGTACATCCGTTCTCAAAGAATCCACCATATTCCTCTACAATCTCTCGTCTGCAGAGAACATTTCCCGCAGAATGAATAAAACCTACGGCAGACCATATTTCCTTCGGTCCTGCATTGTGAGCAAGACGGTACGGCCCGGTTTCTATGCCCCAGGATTCGACCATTGAGGCCAACATCAAATCACCTGTCACCTGTATCCCGCAAGCCGACAACGCACAATCAGAATTGTTTTGAAGATTGCTTAGTGAAACGTTAAGAAAATCCGGCAGCCATTCGTCGTCTGCATCCAAAAACGCAACATATCTGCTTTTACTTTCTTTTACTCCGCGATTTCGTGCGGCACCCGGTCCTGTGTTTTCCTGTTGAATCATGCGTAAACGTGCGTCTTTACACCTGCGAACCATTTCAGGGCCGTTGTCAGTTGAGCCGTCGTCCACAACAATTATTTCATAATCTTTATATGTCTGTTCCAGGACTGAATTTACAGCCCTGGTGACATACTCGGCACCATTATAAAGTGGAATTATTACGCTGATTTCAGGCATTTGGTGAACGTTACAAATTCGTCATTTGCCGGTAAAACCAATACCGGCGCCTGTGTTCAAAGACAAATATATGTCGCGATAAATAATTACTGTTTTAAGCAGGTAGTACAGTATTGTGTTTTTTGAACCAAAGTACTTGAGCCATTCCAAAAACGTGAATTTGGATTTTTTGTTTCTTATCTCGTCGGCCAACGCAGTGTTTCGCTCGTAAAAAGCCAGGCGCAGAGCATACTGACACCAAAGCTCTTCAAAACCTTTTCTTATATCATCATAGGGAAGATTATATTTATCCCAGAGATACATACGCATGTCACAACATGAAACCGTAAAACGCAGCCGCCTGCGAATATCAGTACTCCTCGATGCCGACTCGACAAGATGGTTATACGTCGCCAAGGATTCATCAATATAAGCAACGTCAGCCAAAGCGGAAATTTCCACCCATACAGGTGTATCGCCCATCATAAACCTGCCGCTTTGATAAAGAACGGGGTCGGCATTCGTGATTCGCTGGAGCAGTTCCCTTCTCACCATTACAGTACAGGATAGCGGGTAGATGGTTTTTTGCTGTATAAAATATTCGATAGTTGGACTTTTCGGATAATAATAACCTTTCGACTTGAAGAAACTCTCGGTTGTCTTTTTTGTCTTAACGTCATATATGTCAAAATCAGAAAATACGAGGCCGCATTCAGGGTGACTCTCCATGTAATCAACCTGCTTTTGCAGCTTATTTGGGTTGTGCCAGTAATCGTCACCTTCGCAGTCGGCAACGTATTTACCTCGGCAGGCCCCGAAAGTGCGTTTGCAGTTTTCATGCGCCCCTACGTTCTTTTCCGATGTGATGACCCG
>CAYSHS010000524.1:0-2353 GCA_964430845.1 uncultured Pirellulales bacterium
CATTTTGACGATACTTACAGCAGCAAAGCTTCCGATCTTTACAACCAGGCGGCAAATCAAAAGCAATACGAAATCCTTCTGTGGCACTCAAATGTAACCAGATGTCACGACCTAGGCGGTAAGGAATATCAACAAAGTCCCCTTTAAAATCAAGAATCAGGATCGCTATGAATCCTGCCGTCATTTCGATTGATTGAATCAATTCCATCGATTATTCTCCTAACAACAGTACTCTTGCCAGACCCAGTTTGTCCACATATAAGAAGGTGTTTACCTGGGTGATTTATGATTTTTATGCCTACCCTTATACCTGGTTGCTCTACCAATTCTCCAATTTCTATATCACAATTATCTATTTCATCTCGGCTTGGAGCTGGTTTGAATGGATTAAAACGGAGTTGTTGTTGTTGAATCCACCTTCTTAAAAAGGGTCTTTTCAACCAACGCCGTGCCTCACTGGATTGCATTTTACCACTTTCAATTCTGTTAACAACATTGCTAAGCTGTTTTGGGTGCCTATAATCAAGGCGGTATTGTTTGATGAGTTGATAAAGTTGAGCAGTTTCTTGATTCATAATAATTTCCTTATTTAAAAAGAATACGTTTGATAATTTTGTTGATTGCGAAGTCTTTCCAGAAGTGACGTCTGTTACATTTTTTACATCTGAGATGGCCGTCGATCTTACTAATTGCAAAATGCTTTCTGCACATGCTTTTTGAGCAGGAATAGCAGTTGCGCATATTTACAGCTAATGAAAAATTAAAGCGGGAAGTCGGATGGCGGAAGATGGTTCGTTGGGATTCTTCCTGGCAAATATCGCAACGTTTTAATATTCCATGCTGACCTGCATTAATTATCTGCGATGCATTGACAACTGTTCCATCTGAACAGACCAGGTTTTCAGCATCTTTCTCGGTACTCATGCCATCACCTTCCTCATAATCTCTCGATTCAAAGCCAAAGCGGAAGGCTTCTTTACCATCATTTTCATAACCGATAGTATCGGTGCGTTCCTTGGATATTAGTTTTTTATTTTCTTTTGCCATAATAAATCTCCTTTAAAAACCACGAACAGCCTTAAGAGCCAGAATTAGAAATCTCCAAATGGTAAAAATAACCAGATAGCCTGTGCAGCAAACAGCGAATGCTATGACAGTCCAGAGTATGAAGATAGAACACCTGACGATGAGATCACCATAGGCTCGTGCTAATTCTTTTAATCTGCTGTCTGGATTAGATGGTGGAAGCAGTTGCATTTTCAGAACCTCCAATTATTGATTCTGTATAAATTTATAGTAAACGTTTATATATAATCCGAGCCAAAGGCAGAGCCCCCTTGGCTCTATTTATTATTACAGATATTTAAGAAGTGTAAGTTACAATTGAATGAAATATGAGAAACGCTAGGCTGACTGTTTAATTCTCAAAAATCCCATTCTGCCACAATAAATAGCTTCCTTATTTCTTGGAATACTTTGGCTTCTCTTCAAATTTAGGCCAGTCGATCTGAGTATTAGGATCGAGTTTGATGTTCGGATCAATACCCTTAACAACCAAATAGTCTCGGTATGGATTCATTCTATAGGATTGAGGTTTCTCTGGGAGTTCAAAAGCTCTATCGTGTTTAAATGGTCGCAAGTCTGCACGATTATCAGGGATGGCTTCAAATATCTTGTTAAAATCGGCAGCTCTGCGATGCAATACTTGAATACTGAGAGCACAGTTTTCTTCAAGATTACATAAATCGGTCAAAGTAAGATGGCGATCTGTTCGTGTATGTAAATACAATCCAAAATCGCGGGCATATTTGCCTACTTTTTTAAGATACACGTATAATTCGTCATGATACTTTTCAATTTCGTACTGATAAAAGTCAGTAGGTAATAACCAAGCATAATGAACATTCCAGAATAAAAAATAAGCTTCATTACCAGGCTTAAAGAGACGCCTACCTTTTAAGTAGATTTCTAAAGATATATCAGATGTTGGATCGATAGTTGTCATTTTTAATTCTCCTAAAATAGATTTATTTGTCCAATTATTTCACAAATTATTTTTTTCTATAATTCAGCTAAAATTCATTGTCCTATCACTAAAGCAACAAAACGTTACGTTTTGTTGCGCTTTGATACAAATAGTTTCATATTTCTCTAATTTTGCGTTCATATTCAATCCTCTCACGACGAAGTTTAGTTTGATGATGTTCTATTCTCTTTTTTGCCCTGCTTAAGCAGTTACTTATTGCCGATCTTGTTACGCCAAGTTCGTCAGCAATCTGTTGGTGTGTCAGACCTTGGCCGAAGTACAGGCAAAAGACGGTCACCCCGATAATTTGAGCAGCCGTTAACACCA
>CAYSHS010000525.1:0-2347 GCA_964430845.1 uncultured Pirellulales bacterium
TTAATGTCACAAGTGATAAATGCTATGAAAACAATGAGTGGATTTGGGGGTATCGCGAAACCGATCCAATAGGTGGATATGATCCCTATAGTGCAAGCAAGGGATGCTCCGAAATTATAACAGCTTCTTATAAAAGGTCATTCTTCAATCCTCAGAACTTCAGTAAACATAAAAAGAGCTTGTCTTCTGTAAGAGCCGGCAACGTTATCGGAGGGGGGGATTGGCAAAAAGACAGAATTGTACCGGACTGTATCAGGGCTTTATTATCTCAAAATGACATTGAAGTAAGAAATCCCCTGGCCAGGCGTCCCTGGCAACACGTATTAGAGCCTTTATCTGGATACCTGTTATTGGCATCCAGAATGTATCAGGAAGAGGGAAGATATTGTGAGGCATACAATTTTGGCCCTGATTTTAGTTCTATAATCACTGTTGGCCAGTTAGCTGACCTTTTTATCAAGCACTGGGGCAGCGGTAATTGGATAGATATATCTGAAGAAAGTCATATACATGAAGCTCATTCATTATACCTTGAAACATGCAAGGCAAAGTCACAGCTGAACTGGCTTCCCTGCTGGTATATTGAAACAACCGTCGAAAAAACAATACAGTGGTATAAAGAATTCGAAGATGAAGACCCTTACGAAATATGCAAAGAGCAAATTCTGGCTTATTGTGAAGATCGAGAAAAAATGCGGGGATTCGTAGCAGATAAAGACCTCGTATTATCAGAAGTCACGGAAGCATCCAACAGGTAAACCAATAATGACTAAACAGAATCTATTGAACAAACGTTTTGAAATTCGAGACCTTGTAGAAAAGTACTATCAGGAGGCTTTCAAGACTGAAGAATTTGTTCCGGGAAAAACCCCGGTTCGTTATGCAGGACGTGTTTTTAATGGAATGGAATTATGCAGTGCAGTAGATGCTGTTCTTGATTTCTGGCTTACTTCCGGTCGTTTTACAGATGAATTTGAGAGAAAATTAGCCGAATACCTCCAGCTTAAGCATACAATACTCGTTAATTCAGGTTCATCAGCAAACCTCCTTGCAGTTACCGCTCTTACATCACGTCTTCTTGGTGAACAACGATTAAAACCGGGTGATGAAATAATAACAGTAGCGGCATGTTTCCCGACAACTGTAAATCCGATCATACAAAATGGAATGGTACCTGTATTTGTTGATATAGAAGTTGGGACATACAATGCTCATCCTGAGAATATTAAAGCCGCTATTGGTCCTAAGAGCAAAGCAATCTTCCTGGCTCATACACTCGGAAATCCTTTCGACCTCGATGCTATTTCCGAAATTGCCCGGGACAATAAACTTTTTTTAATTGAGGATTGCTGTGACGCTCTTGGCTCAATATTTAAAGACCAGTATGTAGGAACTTTTGGCCAAATATCAACTTTTTCATTTTTTCCGGCTCACCATATTACTCTCGGTGAAGGCGGTGCCATAGCTGTAAATGATGACACTTTAGCCCGTGTTTTAAGATCATTCAGGGATTGGGGAAGGGATTGTTATTGTAATTCAGGCCAGAATAACAGGTGCGGTAAGAGATTTACAGGTCAATATGGTGATTTGCCCTATGGTTATGACCATAAGTATGTATATAGTCATATTGGATATAATCTTAAAGCTACTGATATTCAGGCTGCAATTGGGGTTGAGCAGTTAAAGAAACTGCCCGATTTTTGTAATATACGCAGGGTGAATTTCCTGAAATGGCAGGAAGGATTCTCTGGATTGCAGCAGTATTTTGTATTGCCGAAGGCTACTGAAGGTTCTGATCCGGCATGGTTTGCATATCCTGTATTTGTAAAAGAAGATGCAGGTTTTAGCCGAACAGAGCTTGCAAATTACTTAAATCAACAAAGAATAGAGACCCGAAATTTATTTGGTGGCAATCTTTTAAAACAACCTGCATATCAGGGTATAGCACATCGTGTATCGGGTATACTGAAAAACAGTGACGAGGTCATGAATAATACATTATTCCTGGGTACTTACCCCGGTTTATCAAATGAAATGATCGAATACTCTATCAATACCATTACTGCTTTTATTGCAAAAAAGACAAAAAGACAGGTTGCAAAGGTCATAAAATGAAAGTTATTATTCTCGCCGGAGGATACGGCACAAGAATCAGTGAGGAATCAAGTACCAAACCTAAACCGATGATTGAAATCGGCGGGCGTCCTATTCTATGGCATATAATGAAGATATATTCACACTACGGATTTAACGAATTTATTATCTGCCTGGGCTATAGGGGATATGTTATTAAGGATTACTTTGCTCATTATTTTCTTCACGAATCTGATGTGACTTTTAATTTTAC
>CAYSHS010000526.1:0-2341 GCA_964430845.1 uncultured Pirellulales bacterium
TGTATGATAATATGCGTTGGATTTGGATTGATAAATTTATTGAGTTTGAATCAGGCAAGCGAGCGGTTGCGTTAAAAAATGTTACTCTCGCAGAGGAGCATTTGCACGACCATTTCCCGGGTTTTCCTGTCATGCCGGAATGCCTGATGATCGAAGCTATGGCACAAACAGCCGGTATTCTCGTGGGAGAGGCAAAAAAGTTCCAGGAGAAAGTTATTCTCGCAAAAATAAAAAAGGCAGTTTTTTTCGATTTTGTGAAGCCTGGTGATACGATAGAGCTTGAAGCAAATATGGATTCCATCGCACCTGAAGCCGCAAGCACAAGCGGAAAAATTACACGCTCAGGAAAATTAATCGCCGAGATTGATTTAATGTTCAGTCATATCGACCAGAACCTTGCGGGGATAGAGTTCCCGGAAGAGAACTTTGTTTTCGGATCAGATACTTCTGTCTTCGAGTCACTATTGCGCGATGTCCTTTCAAAAAATACACAAATAACGGAGGCTAAATAGTGTCCCCATCTCGAGTAGTCATTACAGGTCTTGGTGCAATTACCCCGCTCGGACTAACAGTCAGCGATATGTGGGCAGGACTTTGCGCAGGTAGAGTCGGGATAGATACGATAACCGCCTTCGACCCGGTTGGCTTTACCTGTAAAATAGCAGGCCAGGTCCCCGAATATAGCATACGTGATTTTGTACCGAAAACTCATCGAAAAGCCACAAAACTGATGTCAAGGGACATTGAGCTTTCAGTCGTAGCGGCATACGAAGCCGTTAAACATAGCACGTTGATTACGCAGGGAATAGACCCGGAAAATATCAATATCAATCCGCAACGAATAGGAATAAATCTCGGCGCAGGTCTGATTAGCTGTGATATGATTGAACTTGCTCCGGCAGTAGCCGCAAGCATTACAAACGGGCAATTCGATATTCGCAAATGGGGCCAATATGGCCTTGAATTAGTTACACCTCTCTGGCTTTTAAAATATCTCCCGAATATGCTCGCCTGCCATGTCGGTATAATTCACGACATACAGGGACCAAGCAATAGCATTACATGTGCCGAGACTTCTTCGCACCTGTCGATAGCAGAAGCCACTCAGGTTATTGCACGAGGAAGCACCGATTATGCCCTCGCAGGAGGTGCCGAGGCCAAAGTAAATCCAATAGCCATTCTTCGCCAATGTCTTCTTAAAAGAATTAACACAGAAAATAATAATGAACCTGAGTCTGCCTGCAGACCTTTCGATGCAAACGCAAAAGGTTCTATTTTTGGCGAAGCCTCGGGAATTATTGTACTGGAAAATCTCGAAAATGCCCGAAAACGTGGTGCCAAAATCTATGCTGAAATCGCAGGGCTGGGTCAGAGCACAAGTATCAATTCAAAATATGAATATCTTGAGCCGGACGGTTATGGCCTGCAAATAGCAATCGAAAAAGCAATTGCCCAGGCACAAATAGAACCTGACCAGCTTGATTTGATTATACCGCACGGTACGGGAATCCCATGCGATGATATGGCCGAAGCAAAAGCAATCCATGCCGCCTTGGGTGAGGTCGCATCAGAAATCCCGGTCTGGCCTACGAAAAGCATGTTAACTAATACCGGTGCATCAGCAGGAGCTTTGGACATTATTGCCGCGGCTTGCGTAATAAATGAAAAAAAGATTCCGCCTGCAAAAAACTGTGAAAATATAGCAAACGGCTGTAATTTAAATATCGTCAATATAACCATAGAAAAAGAAGTTAATTACGTACTTAGCTGCAGCTATACATTTGGCGGACATACTGCTGCTATAGTTTTAAAAAAATCGAATTGAGAAATAAAATTAACAGGGAATATCGAAATAAATGTCTGAAAGAGTAGTAATAACTGGAATGGGAATTATTTGCCCGCTGGGTCATGACGTAGATACACTTTGGCAGGCATTACTTTCCGGTAAAAGCGGAACAGCTAAAAATACTATCTTCGATGCATCTACATTTCCTACAACTTTCGATGCTGAAGTTAAAGATTATGACTTCAGGAAATACTTAAAAAATCCAGAGCGTCACAAACATAGCAGCAGGGGTTCAGGATTTGCAATAGGAGCCACAGTTCAGGCTTGCAGGCAAGCGGGAATCGATGTAGAAATTCCAGAGCCGACAGATGGAATAGACCGCACCAGGATGGGAGTTTACTTAGGCGCCGGGGAAGGCTCTATCGATAACGACACTTTCTTCTCGGCTATTATCCATGGATGGGACCCCGAAAAAAACCAGATGGACTGGGGCAAATGGGCACAAGTTTCTTTCAGCAAAATGGACCCGATGCTCGAGCTTGAGCAGGAACCGGC
>CAYSHS010000527.1:0-2335 GCA_964430845.1 uncultured Pirellulales bacterium
ACTCCGCATAAGAAAGGTGCGACGCACATCGAAGGAGCGTCGCACTTCAATCTAATAGACCTCAAGAGTTTTAAAAACCTCATCGTTCTTGGGTTCTGCCCAAGGACGCAAAATTATTTTTCGCAGGGCAAGGGATTTGTATTATTTTTTGATCAGGGATAGGCGTTATTGACAATGAAGGGGTTACTATGTACAATCTCTATTATTCAATAATATCTTGCATTTGATGAATATATCCACTATATTGCCTTTTGTAATCAAGATAATCTTGAGACTGGGGGAGGAGTCAAATGAATAATGTCAAGAAATTACTTGGCGAAAGAATTAAAAATGCCAGAGAAAGAATAGGCATGTCACAGAAATTATTAGCAGAAAGAATGGAATTACCTGCACACCAAATAATTTCGCAAATGGAAACAGGCGCTCGGGAGATAAAAGCTTGGGAATTATCGAAGTTAGCCGAAATATTGAATGTGGATCTCTCTGAATTACTCGCTTTCGATAAGCCTGAACGCAAAGGTGTTGTATTGTGGCGTGATTTGCCGGATGAAGGTAAAGAGGTGAAGGAGGCCTTTTTCCAAAAGAAATGTCAAGAGTACCATCAACTCGAGATAGCTGCTTCTGTAAAGAAACATGAGGACTTGCCAAAATTTAATATTGATATAAATACAATCGATTACAATGCAGTTAATGAACTTGCTGCTCAAGTCACAAAAACAATGGACCTGGGACAGAAGCCAGCAATGGCTCTTGAGAAAGTATTGGAAGATCAATATGGTGTAAAAATATGGTATGAGGAACTTGGCGAGCATGGATCTGCCGCTTCAACATGGGATTCTTTTGGGCCTGCCATTTTAATGAATTCAAAACAAGCGCCTTGGAGAAGGAACTACAATTTCGCACATGAACTTTTTCATCTTATTACCTGGGACAGTGCGCCACCCGATCTATTAATTAATGATAAACGACTTTTCGAACAATTTGAGAAGTTTGCTGAAGCATTTGCATCCTCAGTACTGCTCCCTGCCGAATCTGTACTAAACGAATTTAATAAATATATTGTCAATGACACGATTAGCTATGCGAGTCTAGTTAGAATAGCACGAGATTTTGATGTGTCAACAACAGCCTTGCTATACCGGCTATGTAATTTAAAACGGATAAACAAGAAAACAATAGATCGCATTTTATCAGACCCGGATTTTAAAAATATAGATATTGGCACTATGCATGATAAATGGTGGAATCCACCGCCAATACCAGAACGATTTGTTATGTTGGGTTTTATCGCTTATAAAAAGGGCAATGTATCCAGAGCCCGATTGGCTGAATATTTAAATATCAGTTTGTTTGATTTAAAGAATATGTTTCTTGAATATGGTTTTAATGAAGATGAAGACTATGAAACCCAAATTAGTACTGTTTGATGCTAATATCATAATCGAAGCTTATGAACTGGGTATTTGGGATAGCTTGATTAAAAGAGTTGAGATTTATGTCTCCTCGATCGTTGCGCATGATGAAGTAAGATTTGTTAAAAGGGAGATTGGGCGTATACCTGAAGAGATTAATTTACCCGTATTGATAGACAGTAACCGAATCTTTGAATTATCAGCAGAAGTAGACGAGATGGTTCAGCTTGATGAAATATTTGACAATCTGTTTTTACAAAGTATACACGCCGGTGAAAGAGAAGCTTTAGCCATTTTATACGCACACAAGAGAGAAGAACTTACGTTTTGTACCGCCGATGCCATGCCAATCAAGGGCATTGCGATGTTGCAGTTGTCAGAAAGAGGGCTGTCTTTTGAGCACTTATTAAAGATCCTTGGCATTCATAAAAAATTACAACCACATTTTACAGAAAAGTGGTTTAAAGAAAAATTGAAAGAAGGAAAACAAAATTTAATCACGGGTGAAGGGCTTACTGAAAATTATAGGAATGGTATAACGTAATTTAAAGGAGAAATAAAATGGCAAAGAACAAACCCTATGGCGACGGCCAGCGAAAAGGAGCGGTCAGAGATCGTTCTCAGACATATAACCCTAAAAATGATAAATGGGTAAAACGAGATTCTACAACTGGTCAGTTTATAGACCAAAAAGCTGACGACAAGCCATTTAAAGGTGTGCGAAAAGAAAAATAATTATCCTTCGAGTAAAATAGAATGTATATCAACCACCACTGAACGCTTCTCTTAATACCGATTGCATTAATTCTTCAGCTTTTTCTTTTCGTTCATTGACTTGTTCTTCGAGAGCATTGATTTTAACCATCAGACGGTCAACTTTTTCGACAATGGGGAGGGCTTAGCCCACCTGAATTTAGCACACC
>CAYSHS010000528.1:0-2324 GCA_964430845.1 uncultured Pirellulales bacterium
AGTGGAGCAATAAACGTATAACCGCCCATCCCACTCAATCGCGGTGGGATCGGCAGCATAATGCTGCGACATAATGGGATAATCCGCCCGTATGAAGGAAATATTTGTACAGGTGATAATTGCAGTGATAATAATTGTTAAGGTTATGTTTACATTTTTCATATCATTTTATATAAATAATATTACCATATTTACCTTCCATAACCAAGAAATTTCCCATGATCTATATTTATTGAGATTCGTAAAATATGCTTTCCAAACGTAAGCAAATTTTGTATAAATATATTAGTTGCAGTAGGATATGTTGATTTCAATTTTTTAATTTTATTTTGGATTTTATTATGGATAAATTTCTCGTTACAGGTGGTGCAGGATTTATCGGCTCGAATATTTGCAAAAAACTTGTCTCGCAACATTGCTTTGTGCGAGTAGTCGATAATCTTCTTACAGGCAAAAAAAGTAATCTTGCTGAAATTATTGACAAAATCGAATTTATAGAAGCCGATATGGGGGATGAACAGGTCGCACGTGCAGCCATGAAAGATATTGACGTAGTTCTTCACGAAGGCGCACTGCCTTCTGTTCCTCGAAGTGTCGATGACCCTGCTGCTTCTCACAGGCATTGTGTTGATGCGACATTCACACTGCTTCTTGCCGCTCGCGATGCAGGCATAAAACGTTTTGTTTACGCCGCAAGCTCGTCTGCTTATGGTGATACACCAACACTTCCAAAAATCGAAACAATGTGTCCATCGCCATTATCGCCTTATGCCGTAGGCAAGCTTGTCGGTGAGTATTACTGTTCTGTATTCAGTAATGTTTATGGCCTTGAGACTATTGCGCTTAGATATTTCAATGTATTTGGACCTAACCAGGACCCGAAGAGCCAGTATGCAGCCGCTATTCCCGCTTTCGTTACTTCTATATTAAAAGATGAGCCTCCCACTATCTATGGAGACGGTGAGCAGAGCAGGGACTTCACATATATAGATAACGTAGTTGAAGCTAATCTGTTAGCCGCAAGAGCACCAAAAACCAATGGTCAGGTCGTAAATATCGCCTGCGGCCAGGCAGTAACTGTGAATGAAATAATCGCTCTTATCAACAAATCTCTCCATAAAAACGTCAAACCAATATATACCGATCCGCGACCCGGAGATGTAAAACATTCGCTGGCCGATATAACAGCCGCAACAAATCTTGTCGGCTTTAAGCCCATCGTTTCTTTTGAGCAGGGTCTCCAAACAGCTATTGAGTGGTATGGCAAAAATTACATATAGTGATTAAAGGTGAATTTACTTAATCTTGATGCTGTTAAGTATGCTGAGAACAACGAAATACTTCCCGCAGCTCAATTTTTGATATTACTTTTTTTATTGAAAAATGAGAAAGTTTTTGTTATTTAGGAAAGAGTGAATAATATTTAGTGATTCTGTTTTGAGCGAGCTAAATATGAATACTAATGACAGAAAACTGATAAAATGTAAATTTTAAGTAAAAAGAGGGAATTTTCGTAACTTTTCCACAGATTTATCGTCTATACTAATAAACGTATTGAGTATTGCGTATCGCGTATTGCGTTGATATACGTCGCGCATCATACATAACGCAATACGCATCACGAGGTTGAAAAATGCTTAAGGTTTTTGAAAAGAACATTCAAAAAGTTCGGGTTCGATGCAGTATTAATCTTCTGCTAAAATATGCGGGGCAAGTGCTTATTATAGCTGGAGTTATAGCTATAACAGCAGTCATGATAGAAAAACTATTGGCTTTAAGTGTAATAAACATAAACACTATAACAGGATTTGCCATTGTTTTTGTTGCTCTTATTTTCGTGACCTGGATATATAAGCAGCCCAGCAAGATGCAGATTTCACTGCTTCTTGACGAGAGGATGAAGCTCAAGGAGCGATTCAGCACGACTTTGAAAATATCGGATTCGCATGATGCTTTCTCCGAAGCTGCCCGCAATGAAGCGCTCGGCAAAGCTCAATCGCTGAATTTACGCCCGTCTTTTCCCATAAGGCTCTCTAAAGGCTGGGCTTACAGCGGTGCTCTATGGCTTACAGTTATTTTGTTATTTGCATATATGCCTCAAAAAGACCTTCTTGGGATTATGAAAAGAAGGGACAGGCAGCAGCAGACTGAAAAAAAGAACGAAGAGGCAAAATCCCAGGTAAAAGAAGCGACAACTCCTCTAAAGCTTACAATGAAAAAAATAAACGACCCGAATGTGGCTGAAGCCCTGAACAATTTAGACAATATACCTCCCGATGCCAAGCCGCAGGATGTGAAAAGAGAAGCTATACGTCAATTGGGTG
>CAYSHS010000529.1:0-2318 GCA_964430845.1 uncultured Pirellulales bacterium
AATAGCCATCATAAATCTATTAAAAGGAATAATTGTTTTTTCTTTCCAAAGTCAGCTTTTTCCCAATTACGCGAAAGTCAGATTTAAAAATAGAGGCTTTAACATGGTTTTAAGATTAAAATCAGTGTTTGAGCCAGTTAAAGTATATATTTTTTAGGATTTGTTATGTCATTTACAAAATTTGGTCTTTCAGACCCATTAGTACGCGGTATTCTCGCTACAGGTTACACCGCTCCCACCGAAATTCAATCCCAGGTAATTCCAGCCGCAATCGAAGGTAAGGATATTATTGGCTGTGCGCAGACTGGGACAGGTAAAACAGCTGCATTCGTCTTGCCTCTACTGGACAGACTCGGACACGAACCAGTATCAAAAAAGAGAATTATAAGGGCACTCATACTAACACCAACACGAGAATTGGCTCTGCAGGTTGAAAAATCTATACAAGGTTACGGCCGATTCGCTGCTATAAAAACACTTGCTGTTTTCGGCGGTGTTAATATTAGTAATCAGCTCAAAGCTCTCAAACAAGGCGTTGATATTGTTGTAGCTACACCCGGACGACTGATGGATCATATGAATCGCCGCTCGATAGATATTAAACATGTTGAAATGCTCGTGCTTGATGAAGCCGACCGAATGCTGGATATGGGCTTCATACATGACGTTCGCAGGATTGTGGGCAGTCTGCCGACAAATCGCCAGACAATGCTCTTTTCGGCGACAATTTCACCAGAGATACAGACACTGGCCGCTGATATGCTCAAATCACCGCAAATATTCCAGATAGGCAAACCAAGGAATCCAATCGAGACTATTACACAGCATATTTATCCGGTTCGCAAGGAGCAGAAAATGGACCTTCTGATACATATGCTGAATAATCCGCAGATGTACAGTGTGATGATTTTCTCGCGTACCAAGCACGGAGCTGATAAAATCAATCATCGTCTCAAGAAAGCCGGTATTTTATCAGTTGCTATTCACTCGGATAGAACTCAGAACCAGAGATTGCAGGCAATGGATGGTTTCAGGCGGGGCAAGTTTCAGGTGATAGTCGCCACAGATATAGCCGCACGCGGAATTAATATCGAGGGAATCTCGCATGTAATAAATTTCGACGTACCCGCTTTTCCTGAAGATTATATTCATCGCATTGGTCGTACCGGCCGCGCGACTGCCCTGGGTGACGCAATCACGTTTGTCTCGTACGATGAACAGAATTCACTTCGCAAAATTGAGAGATTCATTGGTTGTGATTTAAAAACGGAAGAATGCGAAGGCTTTGCTTATAAGAAATCCAATTCTTTGGAACCTATGCCTGTAGAAAAATCAAAACGAATGCATCAGTCGAAACCATCTCATAATATTGGCGGCAAGTCGCATCCGGCACACAGACAAAGAAGAAGGTCTATAAAACGCAAATAAGCTTAAACGAATTTTTCTTTCTTAAAATAAAAAACAGTTAGGGATGAGTGTTTATGAAGTACGCAGGGCTTACAGATGATCAGAAAAAGAGTAAAGCCGAGAACGGAAATCCGACTGATTTTAAAGTAATGCAGCAATTTACTTCCGAATTTTCGGCAAAGCTTTGGGAAAAGAGAATGTTTGCACAGGGATATGAAAAGGATAAAAAAGGTACTGGCTGGAAATATGGCTATACCTTTTCTGTCCGGCGTTAGTTCGATGTGTCGTACAAACCAAAATTGTTCAGGACTCTATGTGCATATCCCATTTTGCCAGAGCAAATGCGCATACTGTAATTTTTATTCTGAGCCTGTAAAGTTGTACGATACATATCGTCTGATTCAGGCATTACTCAAAGAACTGTCGCAGGCTGATACTCGCTTAGTTCGTACAATTTACATTGGAGGCGGCTCACCTTCATGTCTGCCTTTATCGGAATTGGAAGAGCTTGTAAAGGCGATAATAAGCAAATGTCCCGACTTCGTTGAGTTTACAATCGAATGCAATCCAGGCCAGGTAAATCCTGAAATGCTTGAACTTTTATATAATCTTGGTGTAAATCGTATTTCAATTGGAGCTCAGTCTTTCGATGATAATGAACTGAATTGTCTCGGGCGTATTCATAACTCAAAAGCAATAGAAACGGCAGTATATCAGGCAAGACAGGTTGGATTTAAAAATATTTCTCTCGACATTATCTTTGCGATTTGCGGCTCTACACAACAAAAATGGCAGGCAAGTCTTGACCATGCAATAGCTATGAATCCGGTACATATTTCCACATACTCTCTGACAATTGAACCAGATACGCCATTGGGGAAAAAAATTAAAGAAGGCAAATATTCTGCAAT
>CAYSHS010000530.1:0-2313 GCA_964430845.1 uncultured Pirellulales bacterium
GTAGCAAAAATGATTGGCGCATCTTCGTACGATGTCTTGGGTGGGCAATTATCAAGCAATAATTTTGATGCAACTCCAACACCGCCGATGTACTGTTCAAATAGATCCCGTCTTTCGATTGTTTCAGAGGTCTGAGATGATAGATCAATATGGAGTATTTGGCATTGCATCATTTTTTCACCTCCTCCTTAATCAGAATATCATGGGGACACCATTCAACGCATTCTCCACAATGAATGCAAACAGTAGCTTTCTTTCTAAGTGGGTCGACGAAAATAGCTGTCAAGGGGCATGCTTCAGCACAATCACCACAGCCTGTACATTTTACCTGATTGATGATTATTCCTCCTCCGGGCTTCTGTTTTATTGCATCATATGTGCATGCTTCAAGACAGACCGGCTCTGCGCAAGCTCTACACATGATTACGACAAAATTTCCTCCAGATCCCCCTGCTGTTGGCGGTGGTGTAGACTTTATTCGAAGAGCTGCATGGCCAAGATCTACGTGTCCAGTCCGACGACTACAAGCAAATACACAGGAGAAACATGAAATACAGCGTTCTACATTCACCGGTCTTACTATATACATAGTTCTACCCCTTTTCGGAATACGAAGTTCAACCCTTTGAAACTTATGTTCTGATGGGTCAACAGAACATTAAGGATATTCCTAATTGTGCTAACTCGTTGAATATCCAAAGTGGAGGAGGTCGCGAGTTCAAATCTCGCTCGGTCCTATCTTCATTCTAAGGATAACATAGATTCCACGTTGGATGATATGTGTGAACAAGCTCCATTATCTCAATATATGCATCATTTGCAAAAAATGGTATAGGACATGTTGCTTCTCCATTGTATACCGCAAAGTGAATGTGTGCACCCCCACCAATCTGGAGAAATTCTCCAATCACGTCACCTTTCGCGACCCAATCTCCCACTTCAATATCTAGCATTGATATCTGTCTATCAGGAACTGATGAATTTGTAGTCCACGGCTCAAAAACGTAGTTGATTTGAATCGTATCATTAAAGCGAATTGAAACATGAATCATGTAAACATTATCTACTGGACCTGTATCAGTCACTAAAATCTCTTCAACCACCCCAGGTGCTGCAGCAATTATTAAGGACTCATTCTTAAACGCAAAATCAAGTCCATTGTGTACATTTCCCCATGGACAACTAGTGCTCTCGCTATAACCACCATTCCAATTCAGAATGTCAGATCTGTTTGAGTATATTACCCCCATGTAGTTAAGATTTGAGGAATCATAACGCCCCTCGTTATCAAAGAGATCTTCACCATCATTTGGGGTATTTGGGTTATCTCCAAACTGTGTATACAAAATAACGGCGGCGGCAATTATCAACAATAAAAGTATCGCACTAGTTTTTTTCTGCATACATCATCAAATGACTCTAGGCTCAAATATCTACCTTTTTTATCTCTTCAATCTAATAAGAGATCTCTTGATAATCTCACTCAGAACTTCAATGTTGATGTCAGCTAATTTGTCGATAACGAATTGAGTAACGATTTAATCAGAAAATTACGGATAAGGAATCTTATAGCACCAGTAACATTCGCGATTTCAGTACCTCTGGTTCTCATTAGCGTTGCATTTGTGGCAATTTGAGTCGTAGTTCCTGTATCTATAGTAGCGTTTAGGAAGATACCAAAGGGTAGATAGTCTGACCAACAAAGATATCGGACATGGAGGAAGTCGCGAGTTCAAATATCACTCGGTCCACCACTCTATTTTCAATGTGTGCATAGAGATGATATGGACTGGATTCTGCCGAGTATTTCTGAAGCTGAAACGTTTTCGTTTAGCCTTCCAGAGATGCAGGTAATAGATGAACAAACCAATCATCGTCGTAGACCAAGTAAATTTCTACACGAATAATCAATGTCAAGTTTTCCTGACCAAAGCCAGGAAGAAAAGTAAGAGGATGAAGAAATCTATGATGGTGAGCAAGAAGTCGATTGATTGAGAATCCACATTGGGTATTAACAAATCAAGATGATACAGAAAGGTCTTGACTGCAAATAGACCGAAAGCTGCAGACACCAGAAGCAGTTTCTTCAGGTGCGTTCTCTTGTAGGCTCTCAAAGAAATTGCAAATAGGAAGAGTGCAAAGAATCCTACTGCGAGGCTGAAGACTTCCTCCAAGTCCATGTGCGGGCCCTCTTGGGCTAATAAGAAAATATAGCAATCGATCAGTTGTCACTATCCTCCTTAGAGTTATATGATAATTCTACGATGATATCCGCAAGCCTACCTGCCCATTTCTCCCAAAGGCTTGTGCGGT
>CAYSHS010000531.1:0-252 GCA_964430845.1 uncultured Pirellulales bacterium
TGCCAGTGATGTAGCCGTGAGTCCTGCTAATAGTGAAGTAATTTTGGGTCGATACAAGGGTTACATGGAAATATACCGTCCTGTAGTTATCCCCTAAGCCTTAAAAACATCATTCGATTTGTGATTAAGGGGGTGCAATATTTTATTGCACCCCCTTAGCTGTTACCAATGGGCGTCAGGGCGATACTTTGGTCCAACCTGCGCTCTTCCTGAGATACAGATGTGCATCGGAACCAGTGTTTACTATGCACA
>CAYSHS010000531.1:262-2295 GCA_964430845.1 uncultured Pirellulales bacterium
GCAAAGCCTGGGGCATTCGGCAACAGAACAATGACGATTAGTAGACTACCATCACAACACCTGTAGATGTCCTGTAGAAATCACCTTCTGTCAACCCTCCAGCTTTGGCGGTGGTGTTATCAGCATACGTTGGAAGCCCACTGACAGCTAATTTCGATCCAGGAATTGTCTTATTTATTCCGACATTTCCATCTGTCAAAACAGTCAACCATTCCGACCCCCTCCATATACCCAGGCGATCCGTTGACGGCTCACGAAAGATTTGCCAGTGGTCGGAAGTGCTTTCGTTTTCAGTCAGCTCCAAATACGCATACTGGTTGCTTGGCGCATTTATGCGTATCGCAGCATCAGCTCCTGTATTGGTCACCTCAAGATTACGGTTCGGACTCGTCTCATTTATCCCAACATTCCCATCCGTATCGATATTTATAACACTCTCAATCCCCCCGCTATCCTGCTGCTGTATACGTATTTCCTTCTTGCCTGACCCAGAATTATAAGAACGCACGCTGAGATAATCATCGGTCCCGTGCATAAAGAACATGGCAAGCACATTGCTCGAGCTGCCGTAGGATTTGAAACCGGCGCCGGCCAGTGAAGACAAAATATAACCATCCACGTCCAGCATTTCATCGGGGTCAGTAGTGCCAATTCCTAGTTTTTCATGGATTTGTACGGGGAAAGTCTCATTGTCAACAATATTGCGCCATCCACCCATGACAATGTTACCGTCTTCAACGTTAAGATCGACCGGTATATCGCATGAGGAGGCAAAGAAATTTCCTATAATGGTATTTCCCTTGCAATTGACATAAACGCCGGTATCCAGCTTCTCCAGGTAGCATCCGATAACCTGGGTGGCATTTGCATAAGCGTCAATATACGTGCCGGTCCCGTTGTCGGATTCATGATTTTCGATGTCGCAGCCGATTATTGTGTTGCCATGCGCAACAAGGTCCTTGTCCTCCGGATAATCCGGAAAAGTAACTTTCTGTCCTTTAATCCATATACCCTTGCCGGGATTTCCGGCAGAACCGAAGTCTGTTATGGTACAGCCCTTCACTACAACGAGATTGGCCTCGGTATACCAATTGTTTTCAGGTGCTATGTCCAGAACGGCCGTATCCAGTAAAATACCGGCGCCATCCTTATAGATAAATTGTATTATGCAATCCAATATCGACCCGACGGGGCAACTGCTGTGAATGCCATATTTTAACGTATGCGAAGCAGAATAGCCGCTGATATAGCAGTTTCGTATCTGGAAGTTTGTGCCCAAGATATTTCTGATTCCGGTATGAGCATTATTGCTTGAACTTGAATCCAAAACTATCTGCAAATCCCGTATAGTCACGTGGGTTGAACTTTTTGCTTCGAGCTCATCCTGTCCGCCTTGAATAGTAATTGCGGTTAAATTGTCAGAATCATTGACGATGTTAAGGACAGTTTGCTGTTTGCCGGCCCCTTTGATCTCGATACCGACACCACGCCTTTTTGTGGTTTTTATAAATACTTCGTAGGCGTGGGGACCGCTGGAAAAATCCGGTGTGTCTCCCCCGGATGTAAAGTTTAGTTGATTATTTGGACCCACAGAATCAACGGCCACTGTTTTGCCATCAGATGCTTTTCTAATAATAGAACCCGCTGTTACACCAAGACCTGTAGCTACAGAAAAATCTTTTGTGCTATCGACAAGCGTGGTCGCGCTTCCGCCAGTAGTCGAACCGGTAATCTTATCCTCCTGTCCCTCTATATCTTTTAGCGTCATAAACTGAAAATGCCCGTGCTCCTTGAAAAATTCTTCATCCCAGTCTTTCACGGTAGCCAGCGCCTGCCCCCCTTCCATGAGATACACCCCTGAGACGATATCGACATTATGGGACAACAGCCGCGCGAATTGCTGCGGTGAAAACAGGATATCGCTGTCTATCCACATGATGTAGTCGTAGTCGATTTGTCCGTTGAACGGTTTCTGTTTGGGCCCGCGCATGACATCGCCGCCGAGACAGAGGTTGCGGCTGAAATAGATATTA
>CAYSHS010000532.1:0-2294 GCA_964430845.1 uncultured Pirellulales bacterium
CAAATAACGCCTGCGATTCTTCACCCTCAGGCCCAAAGTTCAATCTCGCAAACTCACCGAAATATTTTTTTGCCGCCCTATCGTATGCCTTCGCCGCCTCGTTTTCACTGGAAAAGCGGCCTATCCGTATTCGTTTTCCACGATACCTGATTCGACTTTCCCAGTTGTTCCTCGGTTTGTAAAAACTTACACCAATAAATCGCGACGTAGCGTTTTTTCTCTTTCGCCTGTTTTGAACGTTTTCCGCTCGTGTTGCAAATCGCATATTGCTTCTGCGATTATCCAGGGAAGTGCAGTTCCTGTGGTCAACGAATTTCCCGTCCGGCGGCTGCATTATCTCCCTGTGCATAGAAATCATCCACGTCTTGTTCGGCCTTATTATTCTATGGCGAACCGCGTATAAATTATGTCCCGTTCCATACACAATCCATTTGTATTTCCTCAGCCGGTAATAGTCCTCCTCGTCCAGAATCGTCCACTTCCCTTCGCCCAGGTATATTCGTCGAAACGTGTAACCATACTTGCAGTATCGATACAGCATAACAGGTCGCGAGCAGACTCTTTCCACTAACTCCGGTAAAAAAACCTCCATTATCCTTCCCCTTCCGCCGCTAAGGCACATATTTTACCTCGCCATTTGTTTGGCGGGCTGTCCTCTACCTTTTTAATCCTGAGCAAGCGTTGCGCGTCGAAGGACTGCCTTCTGCCTTCTGCCTTCTATCTTCTACCCCTACCTTGCCTGTCTTGGCATGAAACCTTGGGCTGCTGCCCCCCGAATCACATAGGATTCAGGCTACTCCCTGCCGACCTCAGGTCGACAGGCATATTATACCATAACATCACCAAAAGTTCTATAAATAACTAACAAATTTAACAAAAAATATATCTGCTGTAACTATCTGTCATCGCTTCGGTTACTCATTTATGTTGGGAAGTTTTTTACTTATTCTAAGGTTTTGCGTGATTTGTCAGGCAACTTTGGCGGGGCGGGAGAACTTATAACCAGCCATATTTGTTTAATTGTATTTTGTTTCCAGCCGAAATAACCCTTGAATAATAATCATTATTTATAGGCGATAAAAGCCCATCAACACCCGTCAAACATCAATTCGCCGAAAGGAAAAGATTATGAAAATTAAATCTATGCAGTTTCTTTTCGCAGTAATTATTTTTTTAGAAATTATGGTTTCTTTACCTTTGTTTGCCTCACAATGGATGGAATATAGAATTACCTCAAGTCCGGCAGACCAAAAAAATCCAGATATTGATGGGAATATAGTAGCTTGGGAAGATTTAAGAAATGGCAATGTTGACATATACGCAGCAAATATTTCCGATTTGAATAACTCCATTATATTCCCGGTTAGTACAAATGCACTTGAAGAACTCAGTCCGCAAGTCAGCGGACAAAGAATTTTCTACACACGTAGGAAACAATTAACTTCAAATCCGCCGCATCAGTACTCATACGAAATCTATATGTATAACATCGACATAGGTTCAACTACTTTAATTACCGGTACTTCGGCAGGGATAGTAACAGGGGCAGATGAATTTACTGTGGTTTGGTCAACAATGGGTTCTACAAAATTGCTATATGCATATGACATTGCTACACAGAGTGTATTTTCTGTTGGCCAACAAACACTATCCCCATCGTCATCAGACGTGAGTGGGAATAAGGTTGTATGGAGTCATTATTATAGCCCGCACCTTATTTCTGGTTTTGATTTAGATTCATGGGAAACATTCACGATTGAAACTGATGGGGTTTCTAATTATTCTCCGGCAGTAAACGGCAATATTGTTGTTTGGGAGAAGTCAAGTGATATATATGGAGCGAATATTTCAGACACCAACAATATGATAAAGTTCCCGATTTGCACAGAATTAACCAGCCAATATACTCCGGCTATCAGTGGATATAATGTAGTATGGCGTGATTATCGGAATGGCAACCAAGATATTTTTGGCTACAACTTATTAACACATACCGAATATATTGTGACTGACAATTCATCATCGCAACAATTTCCAGCTATTAGTGGGAATATCGTAGTTTGGGAGGACAACAGAAACGGTCACTATGATATATACGCTACAGTACTTTTTGGCCCTGATGTTCCTCAATGTTTATCAATGCCAAGAGGAGATTTCAATGGCGATTGTAAAGTTGATTTACAGGATTTTAGTATATTTATGCAGGATTGGCTTGAATGCAATCTTGATCCACCGGAAGCATGTTTTCAATAGCAATATTTCTCTATTAGAATGGAGAGAATAATGATTAAGCT
>CAYSHS010000533.1:0-2292 GCA_964430845.1 uncultured Pirellulales bacterium
CAAACAGCTGGAAAAATCCATAAAGCTTTTCTGGCTATAACCTCGACTGTTGTCTTGAATTATGGAGGGCAAATTAGAAGTTTTCAAGGAGATAGTATTCTTGTTTTTTGGCCAGCAAATAAAAAATATCAAATTATGAATGCTGTTAGAGCAGCAATGGAAATTAAGTGGTTTTTAAATAGGGAATTTGAAAATCTTTTTGAAAAATATACAACACTAGATTACGGTATAGGTCTCGATTGGGGTGAAGTATATATTATTCGAGCAGGTATCTCTCGCAATACAAATAATAATGATTTGGTCTTCATAGGTAAATGTGTCAACTTTGCCGTAGCAATAGCTAATCAAGCAAAATCACCTGGAAACATTGAGATATCCGAAGCAATTTATATAAATTTAGATGATAATTATAAGTATGTAAATAAGGATGGATATAAATATGATATGTGGGAAAGAGGAGTTGTTGAATGGAACGGACAAAGATACGATACAAGAACTACCAGTTATTACTGGAGTAGATCTTGATATTCATTTATAAAAATTCAGAGTACTTTTATCTCCCTAGCACGGGAAAGGACAAATATATACAATGCATATACACTCCTCGATTTTTTCACCTTATTTGAAAAAAAATCTTTTCCCCTTTGATTTTATCGACATAAAGATACTACCCCTCTAGACATCCATTTAAAGGTTGAGGAAAAGTAAAAAAAAATCATAAATCATTATGCTAAGTTTCAATTAAGGCATCCTGAATTTTAGAACTCTAATGACATCATTATAACTCTATAAAATATGAATTTTTCCAATTTTTCAATGATTAGGAGAATAATTAATTAACATTCTACGCTATGGCGACAAAAAAATGCTATATCAGTTGATGATCAAGGAATTTGAATAATTTAATTAGACAACTGGACCACATCTTTTATACAAAAGCGCTTACAACAAATACTCACAAAGCGCAAAAGGAGTGTCTGGGTTATGAGCAAATCGACAGTAATGGCTGCTTCAATCCTCCTGATGGTGTTGGTATTTAGCGCAGGCTGCCAAGAAGAGCCGGTAGGAGCCCCTTGCAGACCGGAAACGGACAAGGGCGCTTTCACCAAGGACCTGCCCGATGAAACCTATGGTGTTGAAACCCGCTCCGTACAATGCGAAACCGCTATATGTGTTACAAAAACAGCGAACTTGTACAGTGATGATACAAAAGACACCGCCGTCAGTGAATTTGAAAGATTAAAGGACTCTCAAAGAAAGTATTCATTTTGCTCATGCCGTTGTATGGACGCAGAGGGACATAAGTATGACCGAAATAATGACAAGTATGATGATCTTTGCGAATGTCCGCCCAACACCCAGTGCGTTTCGGTCCTCAGTAATGCCATCGCCGATGCGCCCGAAAAGGTAAAAGGCTCCTATTGCATCCCCAACTGTATCGCTGACGGTTGTACCGGTACGAACGCACAGGGGAACCTAGAAGAGTGCACACCTTCTTCTGACAGCAAAGAACCCTGGCAGTGGAAGTGCAAGTAAGTCTCAGTAGAAGTCCATTCTTGTCCCTCCTCTACTGTTTCCCCGTTGGTTTATGGAGAGTTTGCCATTTCGATAAAAGATAAGCCGACCACTCGTGTCACCGGCAACCAGGGCGAGGATCTGGTCTGCGCGAGACTGATCGAACGGGGTGTACATATTATTGATCGGAATGTCCGCGAAAAATTTGCTGAAATCGACATCATCGCCGAGGACGGGGAGACCTTGTGCTTTATCGAGGTACGCACGCGCAAAGACACCGTTCTCGGGCACCCGGTCGAGACTGTCACCGAGCAAAAACAGCGCTCTGTGAGAAGGGCAGCGGAAGCATATCTCGTGCGGCGCAACATCCTCAACCGGGAGATTCGGTTCGATGTGGCGACCATCGTCTGGAGTTCTGGAGAGTACCTGTACCTGGAAAACGCGTTCTGACCCTCGCTGGCGACTGTTCTGGCGGTACGTCGTTTGATTATGTCATTTTTACGCTCTCGCGATAACGGGCGATGATGACGTTCAACTTTTCGATTGCCACTTCATTGTGATCGCCTTCGACAAGGAGCTCACTGATAGATTCGAGCTCGGTGGTGTCCTTGCGGCGATGCTCCCGCAACCTGGCCAGCATATCCGCCAAATCCTCGAACACCTCCTGGAGTTCGTCCCCCTTTCTCAGCTTGTCCCAGAGGCGCAGATTGTCCCCGTTGATGAGGGGAAAGATCTTCCGCATCTTGTAGGCCGGACCGGCGATCTTGTGGGTAAGGG
>CAYSHS010000534.1:0-2291 GCA_964430845.1 uncultured Pirellulales bacterium
GTGACTTCGGGGATACTCCCAATGACGGACCCTTCTGCATCAACGGCCTTATTGGACCGGATCGTGTGCCTCATCCTCATTATTACCAGGTGCAAAAGGTTTATCAACCAGTAATATTCGAACTTGTAAGTACAAATCCGCTGCGAATTAAGGTGACTAATCATTACGATTTCCAATCACTTAATCATCTGGATATTCGTTACAGTTTTACCGCTAATGGTAAAGTAAAGAGCACTGGTTTATTGGATTTACAATCTATGTCACCCGGCAGTTCAAATGTTACAGAAATTTCGCCGCCGGAATGGCTGGAAGCTACATCAGAAGATATATGCTTAAATCTGTCAGCACAGCTTAAGTCCCCTACTCTCTGGGCGGAAGAAGGATTCAGTGTTGCTCGTGAACAATTTGTTTTGAAGAAAGCTGCAATCGAGTCATTACAGGCCGCACAGGGAGATTTAGATATTAAGAATAATCCTGAAGATATCCAAATCAATGGTCAGGATTTCAAGATTGTATTTAGCAAGGGAAAAGGAACTATGACAAGCTGGATTATAAAAGGTAACGAGTTGCTTAAAGGTCCGCTTGAACCTTATTTCTGGAAACCGGCTAACGATAACCAGAAACGCAACAATTACAATACTCGCCTTGGCCCATGGAAGAAAGCTGCGGCTGACCTTGTTGTTAAACAAATAGAAGCGACAAAGGAAAATGGTCTTGTAAAAGTTCACTGTCTAATGAACATGTATGATGTTGCCGAATACAAGTTGGATTATACTATTAATAGCAAGGGACAAATTCAGGTACAGGCCGACTATCAACCTCACCAGACAACAATTCCACTTATGCCAAAGTTCGGCATGAGAATACAAATACAGGAGCGTTTTAACAAAATCGCATGGTATGGACGCGGCCCTCAAGAAAACTATCCTGACAGAAAAACCGGGTACCTGATTGGATTGTACGAATCCAGGCTGGAAAACTTTATTACTGATTATGTTGCGCCTCAGGACAATGCTAATCGATGCGACGTGAGATGGTTCAGCCTTGCAGACCAGAATGGTAATATGATTCATGTCACCGGCCTTCAGGAACTCTGTTTCAGGGCATGGCCCTATACTGAAGATGATTTGGAAAAAGCCAAACATCCTTTCGAACTACCTGTTCGTGGCCTGATTAATCTCAACATAGATTTAAACATCCACGGTGTGGGTGGTAACGATGCATGGGGAGCAAGAACAATGGATCAATACACCATAGACGGCAACAAACCTTATCGTTATGGATTCATTATGGAGTATCAGACTATTGTGCAATGAGCAGATGAAACTGAACAACACAATTTAAGTTGTATCTAAAAACAATATTTCTCCTGGTTAAAAATAGTAGAAACAGTAAAATGAACAAGTTATTAAAAAACTTTTTGGTTTTCTTAGCAGCTATCACAGCTTTGTTTAACACGCAATGTATTAATACACAAGTTGTACCAGCAACGACAAGAAGAACGTCTTCCATATCACTTAATGGAACCGACATTTATAATGGATTACGAGGCCAAAGTTTTAACGAAGGTTGGAAGTTTTACAAAGGAGATGTCAACGACGGCCAGAATATATCTTATGTTGACAGCGGGTGGGAAGATGTAACACTGCCGCATGACTGGAGTATTTTCAATCCTATCCGCCGCGACTCGCCGGCAAGTTCGCACGGCGGCTATATGGATGGTGGTGTAGGCTGGTATCGCAAAACCTTCACTGTTCCGACTGATTATAAAAACAAAAAAGTGTTCATCAATTTCGATGCAAATGAGGGATTTTCTCTTAACGGCATGAAAATGAAACTCAACGGAGTTTGCAATCATCATGATTTAGGCGCTCTTGGCGTTGCGGTCAATTACCGTGCGATTGAAAGGCAGTTAGAAATATTAAAAGCAATGGGATGTAACGCACTCCGTACCGCCCATAATCCTCCTGATCCCCAGGTACTGGAAGTCTGTGACCGTCTGGGAATAATGGTTATGGACGAAGCTTTTGATGTTTGGGAGACGGGTAAGAATAATTTAAATGATTATCATCTTTATTTCAACGAGTGGGCACAAGATGATATTCAGGCAATGGTTTCGCGGGATCGCAATCATCCTTCGGTTATCATGTGGAGTATAGGAAATGAAATTCAAAGACCATCCATTACTACCGCAACTAAACTTCGGGACTGGGTCAAAGATATTGATACAACACGTCCGATAACCTGGGCATGTAATAGTTTGAATGGCAGAACCGAACAGGCTATTTCAA
>CAYSHS010000535.1:0-2283 GCA_964430845.1 uncultured Pirellulales bacterium
CTCTTTCGGTAACACAAAGTTTTGAAAATGAAGGTGATTCTATATCAGCCGTTCCGACAAGGATATATCCATCCATTTGCCTGAAAACAAAATTTCCGGACGAAAGCACTATCTCCAGTGCACGTTCAACAGGAACATCCTTAAGGTCACAAGTTACAAGACCCTCAACAGAAGCATCAGGTATTATAATTACTCCCGCTTGTAAAGCAATTTCTGAAAGAGCATTTCGTAACGGAGTATCATAGAATAAATTAGTTACATAACCAGGTGTTTTTGTAATACTTGACTGATTGCTAAAATCTCCCCAGTCATTTTTGTTTACATTTACATCATTCACACCCCATGTACTTGAAGTTTTAGGTTGTATTTCTGTATTTGTGTTTGTATTTAATCCGGATGTATTGTGTGAATTTGGTTCAGATACGCTTACCTCATTTGTAGCTGGAGCATCATTTATATCTGATGGATTTTCAGGTACTTCAACATCCACTTTGTTCCCATCTGTTTCAACAGGATTCAATATATACTCAACCATTTCGTTTTCTTGAGAGTTTTTTTTCTCCATATCCTGCTGAGTTTGCCCATATATATCTTGTATTATGAATCCGCTGAAATATGAATCTTTACCACTGATCATCATCAGAATAATTACTATAATAAATATTAAATATTTATATAATATATTCGATTTCATACACATTCTTTTTAATCCAAAATAATCATTCCGTAACATAGATATATCGACATAACATTTGAATGGGTTTATGATTAATTAAATAACTAAATCCGATAAAAAGCCGAAAATACTCTTAAAAATACTTATTATGAAACTAATGTATAATTCGTACTTAATTTTTATTATGCACACAAATTTTGCTTGATACCAAAAACTTTTTACCTCTTTCCCATTAGACTTACTATTTGGTGCCGGTCTCTATTTGAGGAACTATAAAATTTGTGCGAGAGATAAGCGGTGAGTCATTTGGGGAAAAATAGAATGTAACTTCTAAAGTATATTGACCAGGATCTACAATTTTGTCCCATTCACGAAGAACTTTGCCATCACAGCCAGCCTGAACAAAAGGCGGCTGTTCACTCACACGAACCCTGTCTATAGTATCATTCGCTGAATTTTGTATTGAAAAACTTATTTCAGGAGTAAAACTTACCTGTCCCTTATTTCGATATTCAAGTATAAAATCAAACGCTCCTTTTGAATTTCTTTTCGCTTCCAAAGCAAGGATTTCAGCATCGTTTTTTCCCGTACCTTCGGCTCTTATTCCTATTATTGTACTACGTCGAGTGCGACTCTCTGGTGATTGATTTAGCTGCCCATCGGGTCTGTCGAAATAAACGGCTGTATAACGTTCTCCGGTAGCCCCCCGAGGTACTGTAATTATAACAGGTACGCGTTTTCTGCTTCGAGGAGGTAATTCAAATGCAGGCTGGCTTATTGTAAGAACACTTGAACCTGAATAACCATGAGGCGGAGTCTCGAAAGCAACCAAATCCTGACCGTCAATAGCTCTATACCATTCCGCAGTACGAGCTGATACTTTTAGTGATTCGTTTGTAAGATTTACAAGTTCAATAACTTCCGTACGCCGACTGCCAGGATTAACAGAAAGCATTAAATTCGAAGGATTTACAATAAATCCGGCCGACTGTCTCTTGATTGTGTCCCTGAGCTCTTGTGTTAATACGTCAAAATGAGGAATACCTTCCTGAACATAGAATGAGAATGTCTTTTCCATAGGTAGACGTATATTTTCAAGATCAAGTCGAAAATGTGCTGAATAAATACCGTCACTTAGATTTATTTTTCCTTCGCTTGAAAATATTCTTTCATGTTCAGGAAGTAAAAATCCACGTCCTGAAGCCAATTCGAATTTTTCGACAGGCTGTCCGGCTTCGCTTCGTATATCCACTGTTCCTTGCATTCGCGTATGTACATTTCCACGGTTCCGCAAGGGAAGCTCCACTGCGTAACCGGGCGAACCGGTATTTTGAGTTATTGCAGGCTCGGCTGCATCGATAATCGCACGCATGTTTGGTCCGGGAACAGTTAAAAGAACAGGTACAAGCTGGCTGTGGCTAAAGCGAATGCCTACTGATACTCCTTCGTCCCCTGTCGTGACTGCCGACCCTCGTGCGACCGCCTTACACGAAACCAGCGCATAGTATCCACCAACTTTTTCCTTTGGAACACGCATTTGACATATGATTTGCCTGCTTGAGCCTGGTGAAAGTTCAAATGATTCAGGTTTCATAGTGATCCACTCA
>CAYSHS010000536.1:0-2280 GCA_964430845.1 uncultured Pirellulales bacterium
GGGCGCGCGCCTCGCCTGGGAGGCGGCGGGCAAGTTCATGTGGGCGATGGCCGGCAATATCGCACGAGGTAATCAACTTGGCGATATTGGTACGGATTCCACAGGAAATACTTCACTCAATATGGATACGAACTGCGCGAATGCCCATGCTCTTTTGGGGTTCCTTTCTCTTTATGATAAAACTCAGCAGAAGTCGTTTTTGGCTATGGCGGAAAGAATTGGTGATAACATCTTAGCTCAGAGGTTCTTTAGAGGATTTTTTGTGCCGAGTGAGAAGCATACCTTTGCTAAGTTTGATGCAGTCGAAGCACTCGTCCTGCTGCATCTATACGCTGTGCTTAACCCAAAGTGCCCAAAGCTGCCACAGGTCTGGCCAAGTAACGCTCGCTTTATGGTACCTTACCGCCAGAAGGGAGAGGTAACTGATAACACCGTGATATATACTTTAGTTGATGTTAATGAACCCCCTCTCTCAATTAATGAGGCAGCAGCTATGGGTAATACTGAATTAGTAAAATCTCTTATCGCTGAGGGGGCTGATGTTAATAATGTGGAGTATGAATACTTCATTACTCCGTTACATCGAGCGGTGCAGGACGGTTACGAAGATATTGTCAGATTACTATTGGCAGCGGGTGCTGACGTTAACGCGATGGCGGGAGACCTAGGGAGGCCCCTGATTTGTGCATTACAGAATGGACATACGAAAATAGTCGAACTTCTTCTCTCCGCAGGAGCTGATGTAAATGTTAAGGATGAAAATGGCCGTACTCCCTTGTTGTATGCTGTCCAGGGCAATAATATTGACCTAGTGAAACTTCTCCTCGCCGCAGGCGCTGAGGGTAACACCGCGGATTTAGGCCAGGTACTATTGATGGCCGTAAATAAGGGTAATCAAGAAGTAGTGAAAGATCTGCTGGCGCACGGTGCTGATGTGGAAGCCAAAGATGTGTTAGGCGGAAACCCCCTTGGGCTTGCAGTGATGGCGGGTCGTATAGATATTGCAGCGCTACTAATCAACAACGGTGCTGATGCGAATGTCACTCTGCCGGCAATGATGGGGGGATCCACACTTCTGGAGTTTGCAACTATGATGAGGAATACAGAGATGATTGCGCTGTTGACCGAGGCAATGCAGAAGGATGCCAACAAACCTTCCGCAGAAAACAACCCTGAGGCAGAGACACCTGAGATAATTGAGCAATAGAGTAAGGCCAAAAAAATGACTGTATTTTATGCTCGAAATCAGTACAACTGCGATACAACCATAAAGGCCATTATCTCCGGATTTTGGGAATAAGCCGATTTCTTAAGTATATGTATACCAATTACTTAGCGATGCATGGATGGATGCAAACATCTCAAATGACCTATCTCATTCGATACTATATGTCAATGGGCGCTTTAAAACCAGCCAGTGATGTGCAGTTCAAAACCAGCCAATAATTTCTTCCTTTTTATACCACTTTTCTGTTTTCATTCAAGACAATTCCCGTTCTTTTATTCCTCGATTTCAAAAGGCACGAGGTCTGTATCGCTCGGGCCGGCGGCGCTGCGAGAATGGGCCCATATAAAGCTCGTCGGAGCCTCGCCGCCGCAAGCCGAGCGGGACAGACCGGCTCGATGTTAAACCGACTTTGTCTTTTTTTGAACAGTATCATCATTATCCTTTTCTTTTTTAGGTTTATCATTATTGCTATCGCTTCCTCCAGCTTTATCTTTGAGACGGTAACTTCTGCCGGTAATGGTAATTATCTCGGCGTGATGGAGGAACCTGTCCAGTATCGCCGTAGCTGAAGGGACATCGCCAAGCAGCTTTCCCCAATCTTCCAGAGGTCTGTTTGAGGTCATTATCGTAGATTTAGTTTCATATCGGCGCATAACAATCTCAAACAGATATTCACCGGAGCGTTTAGGCAACTGTTTTATTCCCATATCATCGATGATGAGCAGATCGGGCTTGAGGTATCTGCTCATTATATTTTCCTGGCCGGCAAATGCTTCATCATGTAAAAAGTCTCGTACTGTATCGAAGATCGAGCGATATCGAACTGTAAAGTCGCTCTTAATAGCCTGGTATCCTATTGCCTGAACCAAGTGACTTTTTCCAGTGCCCGGAGGTCCAAGGAACAAGCAATCCTTGTATTCACGGATAAACCTGCAGGTTGCAAGATCATAAATCTGTTTCTTTTTGATTGAAGGATTGAACTACCAGTCAAAATTTTCCAGAGTTTTCAATTCTCTGAACATGGCGGCTCTTAACAGATATCGGTAGTTCAT
>CAYSHS010000537.1:0-394 GCA_964430845.1 uncultured Pirellulales bacterium
AGCCGACACTATGGGGTTGGCCAGTTTGACATACTCGGAGTCTGCCTCGGCAAAAGACCGGCCGGTGGTCCGACTTCGTGTTCGCACGAGTTGAGGACCTCCAGCGCCACCGGGACTATCCCGAAAAGCTGGCGGTCATGCAGCGTGTTCCCCTGCCGCAGTCTGGGGACATGCTCCCTTGGCGCCTGGAACTGGGCGAGTTGCTCAGGACGATGGTATGAGGACGCGATGAAGCTCAACACATCGGGGACGCATAAATTCGATGTAAGCCTGTGTGGATGAGTGGCGGTCTTCAAAAGAGCGTTTTTCCTTTGTTTCGCCCCAGAAAACCTCGTAATTGCGGTTGGAATTGAACGGCGGGTCGATGTAAATTAAATCAACGCATCCATCCGGT